>JAIRKS010000162.1 GCA_031259905.1 Odoribacteraceae bacterium | reverse complement strand
CTCACGCGGGGTTTGTCCGGTGCCTGGAGGGGCGGGTCGGCGTTCTTTACAAGGGGGTCGAGGTGATGGAGGGGGACGCCGCGCGGGTGTCGCACGCGCTGGCTCTCTGGGCGGGGTTGCCGCGGGAAAGGGTGGCGACGCGGGAGGTGGACCTGGAGACGGCGTCGCGGTTTTTGCGGAAGGAGGACGCGCGTCTCGACGTGCCGCGCGGGGAGTGGGCGGTGGTTACTTATCACTCGATCGCCCTCGGGTGGGTGAAGGGGGTGGGGGGACGCGTGAATAATTATTACCCGAAGGAGTGGCGGGTGCGGACGGGCGGGGGGTGACGCCGGCGCGCTGGCGGAGGGTTGCCCCCGGTGCGCTGGCGGGGGTTAGCGGTTGTCGCGCGGGGTGTTGCCGTATCGTTTGATGACGCTGTAGGCGTCGGTTAGCCCGAGTTCGCCGGCCTTGCCGAGGTCGGCGACGGCGCGTGATGTTTCTCCCTTGTAGATGTAGAGTAGCCCGCGGTTGTAGTATGCCTCGGCGATTTCCCTGTCTTGCTCGATGACGCGGGTGTAGAGTTGTATGGCGAGGTCGATGTCTCCGTTTTTGACGCGGACGTTGGCCACGTTGAAGGTGGCGAAGAGGAAGGCGGGGTCGATGTCGAGGCAGCGTTGGTAGTCGTCGAGCATGAGGGAGTAGTCGATGACGCGGGAGGGGGCGTTTGTCTCGCCGAGGCGGGCGCGCGGTGATCTGTTTTGTACCGATTCGATGTAGTCGTACATCTGCACGCGGGCGTTGGCGAGGTTGAAGCGGGCGAGGAGGTGGTCGGGGTGTTTTTCGGTGATGGTCTTGAAGTCTTCTATCGCGCGGGTGTACTCGCCGCGGTGGAGGTAGAATCCGCCGCGGAGGAGGAGGGCGTCGGTGTCCTCGTTGTTTTCGCGGAGGCGCCGGGAGAGTTGCTCGATTTGTTCCTGGAGGAATTCCGGCGGGAGGGGGGTGTACTTGTTGGAGATGGTGAGCGCGGGCTGGTAGTTGTGTTCCTGGTTGTAGGCCATGAGGTGCTTGTTGAAGTATTGCACGCGGCCTTTCCGCAGGGTGTCGATGTCGAGGTACTGTACGGTGAACTCGTCTTGTAGCTCGATGATGACGTTTTTGTCTTGCAGGCGGCCGTTGATGACTTCCTTGACGCGGTCCTCGCGCGCGTTGAAGTCGACGAGGCGACGGAAGTTCTCGGTCGTGTCGACGAGGGCGTTCCTGTCTCCTTCTTTCATGCGCTGGTAGCGTTCCATGATCTCGCGTGCTTTTGCCCTGTCGCGGGCGGCTGCCTCGCGATCGGTAGCGGATGGCGTGTCAGGGGCTTTCGAGTCCGGGTTCCCGTCGCGGATGGTCGCCTCGGCACGCGCGAGGTAGGCGTTCACGAAGTCGGGGTAGAGGGAGATGCTCTCCGAGAAGTCGTCGCGCGCGCCTTCTCGGTCTCCCGTTTCCATCCTCAGGAGTCCCCGGTTGAAGTAGACGAGGATGTTGTCCTGGTTTAGTTTCAGCACCTCGTTGAGGTCGTCGATGGCGTTGTTGTATTCCCCGATCTCCGCGCGGAGCAGCGCGCGGTTGTAGTAGGCGTGGGAGTCGGTGCTGTCGATTTCCAGCACGCGCGTGTAGTCGGCCAGCGCCTCGGGGAATTTCAGCATCTCGTACCAGGCGATCGCGCGGCTCATGAGGACGCGCTTGTTGAGGGGGTTCACTTTCAGCGCCCGGTTGTAGTCTTCTATCGCCGCGGCGTGCTGCTTGTTCTGGAATTTCAGGTAGCCCCGCAAGCCGTATGCCTCGTCCGAGAAGGCGTGTAGCTCGATGGCCTCGTTACAGTCGGCCAGGGCGCCGGCCCTGTCTCCCCGGCCTTCCCGCGAGATGGCGCGGTTCAGGTAGACGGCGAGCAGTTTGTTGTCGATGATGAGGGCTTTCGCGTAGTCTCTCTCGGCGGCGGCGTGGTCGCCGGTCTCGCTCCAGGTGATGGCGCGGTTGGCGTAGATGTATGCCTCGGTGGGGTTGATCGAGAGGGCGGTGTTGTAGTCCTGTATCGCTTCCTCGTATTTTTTCAGGTGATGCCGCGCGATGCCACGGTAGGCGTACGCGTGCAGGTAGTTCGGGTCGAGCGCGATCGCTTCCGAGAAATCGAGCACCGCTCCCTCGAAGTCGTCCAGGCTCAGCTTCGCCAGTCCCCTGAAGAAGTAAGGCTCCGGGAGGTAGGGTTTTACCCGGATGATGTGGTTGAAGTTCTCGATAGCGCTGACGTAGTCGTCAAGGACGAGTGCCGAACGGCCACTGCGTAGCATGTGATCCGTGTTCCACTGGGCTACTCCCGTGAAGTATGCCAGGCAAAGGACGAGCGTGTAAGCGATTTTTCTCATTTTTCCTTGTCGAGGTTTTTTTGTCATTCCGGCACCAGTCGATGGATTTTGTCATTCCGGCACCATTGGAAGGTATATATTCCGGCGTTAAAGGTATATATTCCGGTGCTAAAGGTATACATTCCGGTGCTAGAAGGTATATATCCCGGCGCTAAAGGTATATATTCCGGTGCTAAAGGCAATGAAAAAAGGAGACGTCGCGTGCGACATCTCCTTTTTCTTGCTTGTTTCCCGGCAACGCCTTAATAGTCGTTTCCCCGGTTTTCTTTCACGTTCGGGATAAAGTACCAGGTCTGGGCGGTCGGCACGTCGTCGTGCGATGTTCCTCCCGTGGTAAAGTATCCCACCCCGTCAATGCTGAAGGCCACGGCCTGCCTCACGTTCGGGGCCAGGCTGGCGAGGTCTTCTACCTCGTGCCACAGGTCGCGCTTGTGATCGTACCACCACGTGTACTGGTTTCTTCCCGTGGCGACGTACGCGTATTCTCCCTCTTCCTCGTTATTCCGGGCGATGAAGGAGACCGCGTGATCACGTTGGATGCGGGCGTAGAAGGCGTCCTGCCTGTTTCTCGGTTTATCGATGAGGGATTGCATTTTCACCCACGTCCCGTCGCCGTTGGTACCGGGTATGAATTTATAGTGGTCCGTGGCGTAGACGGAGTTCGTCTCTTGTCCCAGGCAGACGTGTGCTGCACCGTCGATGACGAAAGCGGTCGCTCCGTAGCGCGCGGCCCCGTCGTAGGTGATCTCTTGCCACGTGTTGGTGTTCGGGTCGTAACGATAGAAATCCTTGTATGGCATTTCGGCGGCGTTACCGTCCCCGTATCCCCATCCCGTCCCGACGTAACCGTACCCGCCGATGGAGAAGGCGACGGCATCGCGACGTCCCTTGCCCGGGAAATCCGGCAGTTGCGTCCACGCGCCCGTGGTCACGTCGAACTTGTAGAAATCCTTCAGGTATTCCTTCTCTCGTTTAATGCCGTGCGAAATATTGTTGTAGGCAGCCACGTAACCCGTCCCGACGTAAGCGCAGTTCCCGATCACGAAAGCGACCGCGCCGTGGCGTCCCTGCACGGTGTCACCATTCACCCGTTTATCCGGCAGGGTGGTGGATAAGGACCAGCTACCATTTTCGAATTTGTAGAAGTTTTTAAATTCCACGTTGCTCGCTCCACATCCCAGCCCCACGTAAGCGACGTTGTTAATCACGAATGACACGGCGGCCGTTCTCGGTTCACCGCCGTATGACACGCCTTTTGCCCAGTCCCCCCAGTCCCCCCAGTCCCTCCGGTATTTCTCGTCATCATCACATGCCATCGCAGAGATCCCCAACACGGCAAGAAGTAATAAACTAAATTTTCTCATACTCTTTACTTTTATGGTATTTTCATTTGTTATGTTCCAAGCGGAATGATATACTCTTTTCTTATTAGCTGGCAAAACTACGCATTTTACGGATATATCCAGCAAGAAAAGTCGTGAAATAAATCATTATTTATTTTTCCCGGGGCGGCGCGTAAACTTGGCGAGGGGCCGCCATTTATTTGGAAATTAGTTTTACCTTCGCCACTTAAATATTAAAATCAACTTTGATTACGTTATGAGAATATCCCCGTTGCTGATCGTCACCTTTTTCTCCTTGTACGCGTGCGAGAACGAGATCTCCGAAATAGGAAAGCGATTTGAAGATAACACCCGTTTCGTCGAGGTGAAACGGTTCGAAATAGAAGAGAGTTCCACCATCCGCCTGGATTCGTTCCCCACCAGCGTGGGACAGGGCGTGGTGAATGACACGGTCATGGTGATCGGTAAAACGGAAGATCAAACCACGGGAACGATGACGAGTTCCGCTTATTTCGAGGTGCTCCCGTCGTCAATACCTTCCGTCGACTTCAGCGAGAGCTACGTTTACGACTCCCTCACGCTGGTCGTGAGAAGCGCGAGAACCATCGCCGGGGACACGACCGCGATGCAGTTGTTCCACCTGTACCGGCTCAAGGAGATACCTTATTTTAACGAGCAGTGGCCGTACTTTAATAACGTGGACTCGGTGCCGCTGGGCGATCACGTGGGGAGCATGCAGATGTTCCCGCAAAAAGATCACTTGCTGAATACCTATTTTAAATTAGACGACGAGTGGGGAAGAGAGATATATAGCCTCTTCGCGAGAAGGGAGGACATGCTGACGGACGTGTGGACGTTCCTCGACTTCTTCAAGGGACTGGCTATCGTGCCGGACGAGGACAACTCGGTGTTGTTCTCCGTCAATTCCAGGTTCGAGTTACGGTGCTACTATCACCTGAGCAGCCAGGGAGACGTCCCGCAATATATCGCCCTGGGCAACAAGAGCAACACGGGGATCGCTTTCTTCTCCTTCTCGCGACACAAGCACGAGCCGGCGCCCGACTTGAAAGACGCCACGGAGAGATCCCCGCTCCCGTTCGTTATACATAATTACGGCGTGATACAAGGACTGAACGGGTACATGATGAAGCTCGAGGTGCCCTACATACAGGAGTATAGCCGCTACCGAACGATCGTCAAGGCACAAATCGCCATAAAGCCGAGGCTGGAGAATTTCGAGAATATTCCCGAACCAACGAGATTGTATATTTACGAGTGCGACGAGCTGGGCACGCCGCAAAGAGTCCTCTCCGAGGGATACTCCGACCCCACCACGCTCATGGGAAACGAGCGGTTTATTTTTGATATCACTGATTTTTACAAAAATCGCGTGCAGAAAAACCCGGACGCTCGTCCCATAAACCTGCTGATAGGTCTGCCGGGATTCGTTATCTCCGGGATCGACCAGGTTCGTTTCATCGGCGGCAACGTGAACACCAGCTTCGAACGGATGATCGTGCGGGAGATACCGGAGTTGTACATCCATTACATCCAATTTAAATAGCCTGATAGTTCCATGAAAAAGATCATATCTCTCCTCCTTACTTCCCTGCTGGCCCTCGTGGCGACAGCACAGAATAACGTGGGAACGCCCTATTCCAAGTACGGTATCGGGTTAATGCCGGAGAATTACGGCGCGTACGTCGGGATGGGAGGCGTCTCCGCTGCCATGCGCGACCGCCATAACATCAACTACCTCAACCCGGCCTCCTACACGGCGCTGGATTCCTTTCGCTTCTACTTCCAGGCCGGGTACGCCGGGGAACACGTGAACATCTCCTCGTACTACGCCAGGGCCACGTACTCCGTCGCGCAAACGGCGTCCATCAACATGGGTTTCCGGCTGGCCAGGAAACTCTACGCCTCGTTCGGGTTCAACGAACGCTCGGATATCGGCTACGACATGCGATTCACGAACCAGGTATCCGGCGACCCGTACTCCTACTTCTTCCAGCTCCTCGAGGGAGAGGGCGGGCTGAACGACATCTACCTCGGCCTGGGCTACCAGTGGGGCAAGCTATCCGTCGGGGTAAACGCCTCGTACATCTTCGGGAAGGTGGAAGACAGGCAGACGCTTGAACCTATCTCGTACTCGGGAAACCCCATCGAGTATTACGTGAAGACGCGCACGCAGAACCATATACACGACGTGCTCTTCACCTTCGGCGCGCAATACCCCGTACGCGTGGGCGAATCCTCGCTACTCACCATCGGGGGTACTTATAACTTCGGCACTTACCTCAGCGGGAAGCGGGTCTTCGAGGCGTTCGAGCTGACCACATCGGGAAAGGATACCACGCTCCTACGGGAAGTCCCCGACCACGGGAAGATCTTCTACCCGGCACGCTTTACCCTGGGAGGGAGTTACGAGTGGAACAATCACTGGCAACTCTCCGGGGACTACACCTTCCAGGAAATGAGGAAATACAAGGAGTTCGGCGAGGTAACCGAAATGTTCACCAACTACCACAAGGTTGCCCTCGGCGGGGCATACACCCCCAACGGGCGGGACTGGTGGCAACGAAACAGGTACTCCGTCGGCAGCTACTTCACCAAGTCGCACATCAACCTGCTGGAGCATAACATCAACACCTTCGGCGTCACCCTCGGTATGCAGATACCTTTCTATTACGCGAACCAGGAGCTTATGCTGGGCGTGGCCGCCGACCTGGGCGTCCGGGGCAGGCAAGCCGCCGGCTTGATGATGGAACAGTTCGCCAAGATACGCCTCACCATCGCGTTCAAGGAACGCTGGTTCATGAAGCCCAAGATTTTCTAAGACATTTATTCCATAACAAAAATAATTACCATGAAAAAAATTCTATTCATCACGGCCGTGTCCTGCAGTCTACTCGCGGGATGTAACAGTTTCACCATAAACGGGACCATCGAGGGAGTAACGGAAGGAAACGCCTACCTCGTCGCTTACAACGAGCCGCGCACGGGAGACACGATCGCCGTCGCCCCGATCTCGGCAAAAGGAAAATTTTCCCTGACAGGAAAGATAAAAGACATACAACTCTCCGCCATCCGCGTCGACGGGAAAACCGACATCTTCCCGCTCCTTCTCGAGAAGGGAACATACACGGCCACCATCACTACTCCTCTCGCCAACGGGGAGAGGACGCGGCCCGGGAATTCCCTCGTCGCGAACATCGAGGGGGGAGCCGTGCAACAAGTCTACAAGCAATTCAACGACATCATGCAAGAGCTTAGCTTCAAGTACCAGGGGCTACAAACCGCCTATTTCTCCACGACCGACCCCACCCGCAAAGACTCGATAGAACGGCTCTTCTACGAGTACCAGAAAGAATTCGAAACGCGGGAACTCGACCTGGTCAAGGCCAACCCTGACTCCTACGCGACCGCCTTCCACCTCTACAACTACGCGATCCAGGGACTAAGCGTCGACGACATAAAAGAGAAATACGACCTGCTCGGCGCGAAAGGAAAAACCACCAAGTACGGTAAACAAATCGAAGAACAAATACAACTCATGGAGAACGTCTCCGTCGGACGCTCCGCTCCCGACTTCAAACTGGTCACGCCCGGTGAAGACAGCCTCTCGTTACACGGCGTCAACGCGAAACTGAAGCTGATCGACTTCTGGGCGTCGTGGTGCGGCCCCTGCCGGGCGGAAAACCCGAACGTGCTGGAAGCCTACGCCACGTACCAGCCCAAGGGTCTTGAGATCATCGGGATCTCCCTCGACACCGACAGGAAGGCGTGGCTAAAAGCCGTCACGGAAGACCAGCTACCCTGGAAACACTGCTTTGACCCGACAGGGAAAGTGGCAAAACTATACGGCGTCTCGACCATCCCGCACACCATCCTGCTGGACGAAAACAACAAGATCATCGCCAAGAACCTGAGAGGGGACGCCTTGAAGGAAAAACTCTCCGAGTTACTCGACTAAAACCACTCGATTAAATCACAATAGTCAAGCCCCGGGCGCGCCATCGCGCCCGGGGCAAACGCGTTATATACCCCCCCACCCCTGACCAGGCAGGGGGAAAATGTTTTCCCCCTGCACCCCCTCCAGCCCGTAGCACGGGCAGGCATTAAGCTGGCCAGGCGTGACGGGGAAAACTTGAAGTACGGGCGATGTAGCTTCCGTTAGCGAGGCAACAGGCGAGGGAGGGCACTTGCAGAAAACTGCAAGTATCCTCCCACGCCTGTTGCCTCTCTACCGGAAGCTTTATTTCCATTCATCACGTCCTCTCGTCACGTCCGGCCAGTTTTTTGCCCGCCCATGCTAATGGGCTGGAGGGGGTGCAGGGGGGAAACATTTCCCTCCTGCCTGGTTAGGTACGTGGGGGATGGCAGCGGCCTCCACGCGGGCGATCATCGCGTGCAGGTCTTCCTCGACGACGGTGCGGGCTTTCTTCATCGGGACGGTAGAGCGAGCCTCCTCCTCGTCGTAACGTTGGTGTATTAACTCGAAGAAGCGGGCGTGGGCGGCGGAGAGGTGCGCGACGTAATCGTCAAGACCGAGGGCTGTGACGGACGGCGCGTACGCCGGTCACGACGGGAAATCCGCCACGAGTTGGGGCGCCGCCCGAACAAGTTCGGGATGTGCCCGAACGACCTCGGGATGTGCCCGAACGACCTCGCGAAGTGCCCGAACGACCTCGC
>JAIRKS010000150.1 GCA_031259905.1 Odoribacteraceae bacterium | reverse complement strand
CTTGCAATGCCCCTTTGCTTCGAGACAAAACCACTTTGCAAACTTGCAATGCCCCTTTGCTTCGAGACAAAACCACTTTGCAAACTTGCAATGCCCCTCTGCTTCGAGACAAAACCACTTTGCAAACTTGCAATGCCCCTCTGTCTCGAGACAGAACCGTTTTGCAAACTTGCAATGCCCCTCTGTCTCGAGACAAAACCTCCGTCCAAGTTGGACATTGCTCCGTCCAGCGTGGACAAAGCAATGCCGGCAGTCAATCGCGTGGCGGCGGGTACCGGTTATTTCCTGAAAAACCCCGGCAACATGAAGGCGCGTTTGCCCCGCTGCTCCCGGTAAGGGAGGCGGGAATATGATGGAAAGCGCTATATTCGCGAGGAAAATAACGAGACGCATGAAGACAATAGAAGAAATAGAAAAAGAGATCATTAACGAATTCTCCGCGTACGACGACTGGATGGACAAGTACTCCTATCTCGTCGAACTCAGCGCGGCGACAGGGGTGATGGAAGAACAATACAAGACCGATGAGAACCTGATTAAAGGATGCCAGTCGCGCGTGTGGCTCCACGCCGAATCGCGGGAAGGTCGTCTTTACTTCCAGGCGGATAGCGACGCGATCATCACGAGAGGTCTCGTCGCCCTGCTGGTACGCGTCTTTTCGGGACAATTGCCAGGGGATATCGTGGAGGCCAACCTGGAATTCCTCGACACGATCGGCTTGCGACAACACCTCACGCCGGTGCGTTCGAACGGCCTGCTGTCGATGATCAAGCAAATCAAGTATTACGCGATCGCCCTTAATCGTTAGGAGATGGGAAAAAGCCTGCAAGAAGAGCTGGTTATCGAACAATTGATGACCGTCCACGACCCGGAGATCCCGGTAAATGTATGGGATTTGGGGCTTGTTTACGCGATCGCGTTCCCTCGCGAGGGGGAGGTAATCATCACGATGACGCTCACGGCTCCCGGTTGCCCGATCGCCGACGAGATCGTGCAGGAGGTGCACGACGCGGCGGCACGCGTGGAGGGGATCGAGCGCGTGACCGTGAATCTCGTTTTCGACCCGCCGTGGGGACCGGAAAGGATGAGCGAGGTGGCCAAATTAGAGCTGGGGTTTGATGTGTTTTAGCAAGCGGGGAATGCCCGGACTGTTTTCGCGGGTTATCGTGTTTGTCGTGTTTGTCCTGCTGCCCGTCGGGGCGGTGGCGCAGGAGATCCCGGATATAGAACGGTTACTGGAAGAGAACGAACTCTCGACGGCGCGGGAGGATTACGAGGAGATCACGAGCATGTTGCTTCATCTCGCCGCGCATCCCTTGCCGCTCAACAGGGCGACGTTCGAGGAGTTAAAACAGCTGGTGTTCCTGTCGGACAGCCAAATTGACAATATTATAAGATTCAGGGAACGTACCGGTGAATTCCGGCACGCGAGCGAGTTGTTGCTGGTGACCGGCATCGGTCGCCGGGAGTTGGAGAGCATCCTGCCGTTCATCGAGATCACGCCGCCGGCGCCGGGAGAATGGCCCGTGACGCGCCGTCGCGTCACGCGCGAAATTCTTGCCCGTGCCCGTGCTACCCGGCCGTTACAGGCGGGGTACAAGCGATATGACCGGGATGCTTTCCTGGAAGAGAGCGAGTATCAAAAGCACGTGGAGAACCGTTTCCAGGGGCCGGCGTGGGGGACGCTGTTGAAGTACAAGGTAGATGGCGGCTCGTTTCAGGCAGGGATCACGTTAGAGAATGACGCCGGGGAGGGTTACTTCTCCCGCCACCAGGGGACGGGTTTCGATTTCCTTTCCGCGCACGCGGCGGCACGGGTATCACGCGTCGTGGAGCGGGTGATCGTTGGCGACTACAGGTTGCAACTTGGCCAGGGGCTGGTCGCGTGGAACGGTTTCGCGCGGGGCAAGTCGCTGGCGGCTCTTGGTAACGAGAAAGCGGCGCGCGGCGTTATCCCTTACACGTCCGCGGACGAGAACTGTTTCGCGCGCGGGATAGCCGTCGTCACGCGTCCGCTCGACGGGCTGACGACGACTCTCTTTTGGTCGTCCAAGCGGATGGACGCGCGCGTCGTCGAACGCGACACGCTGGAGCCGGAAAACGCGTGGGGCGCGACGATTGACGAGAGCGGTTACCATCGCGATCTCCCCGAAATCCGGAGGAAGCACGCGTTGAAAGAGATGGCCGGCGGCGTTTCGGTAAATTACAATCACGCCCTTTTCCGGGTGGGGACTCACGCGCTTTACTACAATTTTTCTCCGCAACTGAAGGTGGGCGAGCGGGAGTACCAGCGCTATAACGATAGCGGCCGCCGTCGTTTTCTCGCCGGCATCGACTACAAGAGCGGTTTCGCCGGCTTTTATTTCTTTGGCGAGACTGCCGTTAGTGACAATCGCTCGCTCGCCACCGTCAACGGGATTCGTTACAGCGGGTTCAGCTCGCTCGCCCTGGCCGTCATCTACCGGCGCTACGACAAACGATACACCTCGTATTACAGCAACGGTTTCGGCGAGTATTCCAACACGTCCAACGAGGAGGGAGTATACGTCGGCGTCGAGGCGACTCCCGCGCGGGATCTCAAGGTAAATTTCTATCACGACTGGTTTCGCTATTTTTCCCCCAGGTACCGGGCCACCGCGCCGGGAAGCGGGCGGGAGATGACGTGCGAGATCGTCTACCTGCGCCCGTGCGGCGAGTGGTCCGCGCGCCTGAAACTCGAGAACAAGCCGGAGGACGTGCGCGTCGACCAGGTGACGCGGACGATCCCGCGCGCGCGCCGGGAATATCGCCTGCAATACGCGTGGCGGGGATCCCTTCCCCTCGTCGAGTCGCGTACCCGTTTCGATTACATTCGCCACGTCAAGGGAAGCCTCCCGGAGTCCGGTTTTCTCGTTTACCATGACCTGATCCTTACTTTCGAGAAGCCCCGGCTGAAGACGCAATTCCGCCTGGCGTATTTCGACATCGAATCGTACAACGCCCGCGTTTACGTCTACGAGAACAATGTCCTCCACGGCTACTCCTTTCCCGCCTATTACTACAGGGGATACCGCTCTTACATTAACGTGAACTGGAAACCGTTTCGTTCCGTCACCTTTTACGCGAAGGGAGGCGTCGTCTACTATCCCGATCGCACCTCGATCGGTTCTTCTCTCTCGCGCGTCGATGACAACAAGCTCTTCGATCTCGCGCTGCAAGTCAGGGTGAAATTATAACCGTCTCGCCACCTGGAAGCGGTGCTCCCCCTCCTCGAAGGCGTAAACAAGTTCCAGGCGATAGCCCCGGCAGATGGAGCGCGCGATGGCTAACCCCAGCCCGGTGGAATGTTCGCCCGCGCCCGACCGGTAGAAGCGTTTGAAGACGCGCTCGCTGTCCAGCGCCACGGGGCTGCCGGTATTGGCGAACAGCAGCGCGTCCTGCCGGATCTCGACGCGTGCGCTACCGTTCTCGCGATTGTGCAGGTAAGCGTTCTTGAGCAAGTTCGTCACCAGCGATGTCGCCAGCATCTCGTCCATGACGACCCGGAAATCGTCACTTTCCTCCACCCGGAAGGTGATGTTCCTGTACGCGTAGGCCTCCCCGAAAGCGGGAGCGATCTTCTTGACCAGGTCATTTAGGCAGATTTCCTTCATCTCGATGAACTGCCCGTTTTCGATCCTCGACAGGAAGAGCAAGCTCCTGTTCAGGCGGACGAGCCGATCGAGCGTTTCCTGCACGGTCATGATCCCGGCGAGTTGCTTCTCGCTCGCGGACTCTTGTTCGGCCAGAAGCTCCAGCTGGTTCTTGCAAATGGCCAGCGGCGTTTGCAACTCGTGGGCGACGTTACTGATAAATTGCTTCTGTTGCTCGAAGATCTCCTCGTTCTTTCTCGTCGATGACTCGACGGCGCGATATAACTCCTTGAACTCGGAGGCTACCGCGCGTGTCGCGGGCAGCGCGTCCCGTTGCCCGATGGTATACGACCTGAACCACTTCAGCAGGGCGTGAAGGGGCCGCGTCTCGTGGTGGAAGACAATAAAATTGACCAGCAACGACGCCACCAGCAGGGAAAAGTAGAGAATAAGCACGGAAAAAATCATGGACTCCTGCAATTCCTCCTTGTCGATCGTCGGGACGCGGACGACGATCTCGTGATAGCGCCCGTCCGCGTCCATGAAGATCGTCTTGAGCACGCGTGCCGGTTCTTCCTCCAGCTTCTCGTCGATGTACATCATCTCGTCGAGGAAGAGCACGCGCGGCCGGGAGAGCGCATATTCTCTCGTCACCTCCCGCGCGGAATAGCCATTATTCCCGGGACCGGCGTGGGAAGAAAAGTCGTGCCCCGCGCGTTTCAGCGTGATCACGCGGCGGGCGTACTCCTCCAGGTAATCGTCCGTTTCGTCGTGGATCTCCTCGATGATCACGGTGTAAAACACGATGCACCATATCCCCGTGACGAGAAGAAGGCACGGCGATAAACGCGACAGTATCCGGTAACTTAACTTCATGGCGAAACGAATTTATACCCCAGCCCGTACACCGCCTTGATTTCCGGGGTGGCACCTGCCCGTCGCAGCTTCCCGCGCAGGTTCTTGATCTGGGTGTATATGAAATCGAAGTTGTCCACCTGGTCGACGTGATCGCCCCAAACGGCCTCCGCGAGGAGTGATTTACCGAGCAAGCGATTGGGGCGGAGCATGAAATAATGCAAGATATCGTACTCCTTGCGATTCAGTTCCACCTCCGCGTCGTTCACCGACACGCGGTAACTGTCCGGGTACACCCGGATATTGCCGCGCTCGATCATGTTCTTCCCGCCCTCGTGCCCGCGACGCGTCACGCTACGGACACGCGCGCTCAACTCCGCCAGGTGAAAAGGTTTGGGCAGGTAATCGTCCGCGCCCGTGTTCAGGCCGAGTACTTTATCGTCCAGCGAATCCCGCGCGGAGATGATGATGATTTTCTCTTGTAACCCGTCGTTTTTCAGCCGGGCGAGCAGGTCGAGACCGTTCCCGTCGGGCAGCATGATGTCGAGCAAGAGACAATCATACTGGTAAATCTCGCTTTTATCTAATGCTTCCTGGTAACAAGACGCGGTTTCCACCACGTACCGTTCTTTCTCGAGCGACTGTCGCAGGATCTCCCGCAACGTCGGGTCGTCTTCTATCACCAGTATCTTCATGATTTTACACGTTTAAGGGTTTTTTCCCGCGGCAGCGTCGTTTCCCCCGCGCGGGGGAGAGAGATTTGCGCGCGTTACCGTTTGCAGCGATCGTAGATAAAGAGTAATAACGTCGCGGCCAGCCCGACGAGCAGCACGACGATCCAGATCGAGGAGGGCGAGTAAGCGTCCCACAGGAAGTTCGTCAATTCTTGCCCGTTCATGCCCGCCTGCCGCGCCACCTCGTCGAAGTATTCTCCTTGCGACAGCCCGTCGGCGACGCTGAATCCTTGTTGCCGGGCGTACTCGCGCGTGATCGTCACCTTGTCGGACATGTTCTGGTAAACGGAGCCGGAGATCAGCCCGGCGAAGACGTTACCGAGGAAGACGGGGATAAACGAGTAGCCCATGTAGAGCGCCTTTTTGTCTGCTGGAGCGATGGCGCCGATGTATTCCGTGATTTTCGGCGAGCCGGCCATCTCGCCGGTGGCGAAAACGAGCATCGCGACCAGCGTGAAGAGCACGTTTTGCGAGGAGAGCGTCAGTGCCATGCCGATCGAGCAGACGAGGAAGCCGGAGATCATCGACTTGAGCGGTTTCAGGCGCGTGATCGCCGTCGAGACGACGACTTGTAGCAGGATAATGTACAGCGCGTCGAAATTCGTGACGAATTCAGCGTCGATCACGCCGGGCGCCGGGCTGTAATGCCGGCTGACGAACGGGATATAACGGGCGCAGAATTCGTACAGCGATCCCGTGTCCACCCACTGGGAGATGAACACCGGGAGCGTGAAGAATAGCTGGTTGTACATCGTCCAGAATCCCGCCACGATCAGCAGGAAAAGGATGAAACGCGTGTCCTTGAAGATGCACGACATGCTCGCGAGGATCTCGCGGAAGGTGGCGACGAGCGATCGCGACGGCACGCGTTCGTTTCTCCCCGGCTCTTTATAGAAACACAGCAGCGCCAGGTTCAGGAGGATCATCCCCGCCGAGATGTAGAACACCACGCGGTAGTCGTCGTTGTACAACAGCGTCACCACCGGCCCGAAGAATGCGCCGACGTTCACCATCATGTAATAGATCCCGAACCCGATCGACGCGTTTTCCTCGTTCGTCGTTTTGGCGATCGTGGCCGAGATCACCGGCTTGAAGAGCGCGGCGCCTACCGCCAGGTACAGGTACATCAGGAACACCGCCGTGAAGCTCGAGAACAGCGGCAGCAGCAGGAACGCCGACGCGTAGACGATAAACGCCAGCAGCAGCACGCGCTTGTACCCGTAACGGTCGGCGATCGCCCCCGTCAGTACCGGAAGGAAATAGAGAATGCCCGTCCCGACGCCCATCAGGATTCCCTTTTGCGATTGCGTGAACTCCAGCCCGCCGGCGTCCGACGAGCCGGTCAGGTAATTAGCGAATAGCATGAAGAAGCCGTACCAGGCCCATCGTTCGAGTAACTCCAGCGTGTTCGCTACCCAGAACACGCGCGGGAACTTGTTGTAAGTTTTCACGTGAAATAGTATTAATGGTGAGACATCTTTAATTCTTCCCGGATGAAAGGCGCCGTGACCGATTCCTCGTTCCTCGCCACCTCTTCCGGCGTGCCGCGCGCCACGATTTCTCCCCCCTCTTTTCCCCCTCCCGGGCCCATGTCGATCACGTGATCGGCCACCTTGATCACGTCGAGGTTGTGTTCGATAACGATCACCGTGTTTCCCTTCTCCACGAGCTTCTGCAGCACGCCCAGTAACACGTTCACGTCCTCGAAATGCAATCCCGTCGTCGGCTCGTCGAGGATGTACAGCGTCCGCCCGGTATCCCGTTTCGACAGCTCGGTGGCCAGTTTCACGCGCTGCGATTCGCCCCCGCTCAGCGTCGTGCAAGGCTGACCGAGCTGGAGATACCCCAGCCCCACCTCCTGCAACACTTTCAGGCGGCCCCGCGGCGACGGGAGCTTCTCGAAGAATTCCGCCGCCGCGTTCACCGTCATGTTCAGCACGTCGCCAATAGACTTTCCCTTGTAACGCACCTCGAGCGTCTCCTTGTTATATCGTTTCCCGCCGCACGTCTCGCAGGGAACATGCACGTCGGGGAGGAAGTTCATCTCGATCACGCGCACCCCGGCCCCCTTGCACGTCTCGCATCTCCCGCCGCCCGTGTTAAAGGAAAAGCGCCCGGCGTTGTATCCCCTCGCCCGCGACTCCGGCAGCCCCTCGAAGAGTTTACGGATGTCGGTCAACAGGCCAGTGTACGTTGCCGGGTTCGAGCGCGGCGACTTGCCGATAGCCCCCTGGTCCACGATCACTACCTTGTCCACCTCTCCCGTCCCCTCGATGCCGCGGCAGGGGAGAGGCGTCAACGACGAGCGGTAGAAATGATTACTCAGCAGCGGGTAAAGCGTCCCGCTCACGAGCGACGACTTGCCACTGCCGCTCACTCCCGTGATCACCGTCAACGTCCCCAGCGGGAAGTCAACGTCCACCTCCCGGAGGTTGTTCCCCGAACAACCGCGCAACGAGAGGCATTTCCCGTTCCCCGGCCGGCGCGTCGCCGGGACGGGGATCTCCCGTTCCCGTTTCAGGTAACGTGCCGTCAAACCGTCCCCCCGGCAGATCTCATCGAGCGTGCCGCTCGCCACCACCTCGCCTCCCTTTCTCCCGGCTCCTGGACCGAGATCGACGATGTAATCCGCGCGCTCCATCATCTCCCGGTCGTGCTCCACGACGATCACCGAGTTCCCGCTATCGCGCAACTCCTGCAGCGAGCGGATCAGCCGGTGATTGTCCCGTTGATGAAGCCCGATGCTTGGCTCGTCGAGGATGTAGAGCACGTTCACCAGCCGCGCGCCCGCCTGCGTTGCCAGGCGAACGCGTTGAGATTCGCCACCGGAAAGCGTCATCGCGGGCCTGTCCAGCGACAAGTATTCCAGCCCGACGTCCAGCATGAATTGCAACCGCGAACGGATTTCTTTCAGGATCACGCCGGCGACCCGTCGACGGTTCTCGTCCATTCCCTCCTCCACGTGGAGCGTCCACTCGAGGAGTTCCGACAGCTCGGCACGCGCCGCCCACGCGATATTTTTCCCGTCAATGAAAAAATGCAACGCCTCCTCGTTTAACCGTTGCCCGTGACAGCTATCGCACACCCGCGTCGAGACGAAACGTTTCCCCGCGCGACCGTCCTCGTCCTCCTCTCGCTCCGCGATGTACTTGAGGACTCCCTCGTACGTGGTCAGGTAGTTAGAAAACACTCCTCCCGGCCCCTCCACGCGCAGCGGCCCCGGGTAACCGTGCAGGACGTCGGCCAGCGCCTCGTCGGGCAATTCCCGCACGGGTTGCCTGATGCTCGCCCCGTGCTTCTTCAGGACGCTTTCTACCTGGTAAAAAAGCAGCGTGTTCTTGTATTTCCCCAGCGGGAGGATTCCCCCCTGGTATATCGAGAGGGAATCGTCGGGGATCACCTTCTCCATGTCCATCGCGTGGACGTACCCGAGGCCCTTGCATTTCGGGCACGCGCCGTGCGGCGAGTTGAACGAGAACGTGTGCGGGGCGGGATCACGGTACGAGATGCCGGTGTCGGGACACGTCAGGTGGCGGCTGTAATATCTTGACTTGTCGCCGTCGATCGCCTTGACCATCATGATCCCCTTCCCGTGTTTCATGGCCGTTGCCACCGACGCTTTCAGGCGCTTGGCGTCCTCTTGGCCGATCTCCAGCTTGTCGATCACGATTTCGATCGAGTGATTCTTGTACCGGTCGACGCTCGTCCCCGGCCTCATCTCGATGATCTCGCCGTCGACCCTCGCCGAGAGGAATCCCCGCGCGCGGGCGTCCTGGAACAGCTCCTTGTAATGTCCCTTCCGCCCCCTGACGACGGGCGCGAGCAGCAGTATCTTTTTCCCGCGGAAATCTTCCCGCAACAGCTCCAGCACCTGCTCGTCGGTGTAGCGTACCATCGGCCGTCCCGTTTCGCTCGATCGCGCCTCCGCGGCCCTGGCGTAGAGGAGTCGGAAGAAATCATAGATCTCGGTAACCGTCCCGACGGTCGATCGCGGGTTATTACTCGTCGTCTTTTGCTCGATCGAGATCACGGGACTTAATCCCGTGATCCTGTCCACGTCGGGACGCTCCATTCCCCCGATAAACTTCCTGGCATACGCCGAGAACGTCTCGAGATACCTGCGTTGTCCCTCGGCGTGAATCGTGTCGAACGCCAGCGACGATTTGCCGCTCCCGCTTGCCCCGGTGATTACCGTCAGCCGGTTACGCGGGATCTCCACGTGAATATTTTTCAGGTTGTGCTCGCGCGCGCCGTGCACGACGATGCTCTCGTTTTCCATGTGTCCTGTCGTGTTTTTTTCGTGAAACATAAAGTAGATCGCGAAGATAACAGAAAAATCCCGCGCGGGAAGCGCTCCGCCCGCCCGTTGCGCCCGTTGCGTCCGTTTCCCCCGCTCGCCCGCCGGGGGACGCGACGTCGCGGGCGTTTCTCGTTGAATATACATGCACGTCGCGGGGGCAAAAACGTCGGTTCCCGGCCGGAAATAGCGTTTACAACGTTGAAAACATCTTGTTTTGGATATGTATGCTGTTTCCAATAGTGAAAAGACCTTGTTATGGATATATATGATGTTTCCGATACCGGGAACATCTTGTTTTGGATATTCATGATGTTTTCAATGCTGTAAACGCTATTTTTCGCGTTGATACGCGTTTCGCGAGACGCCGGACGTTATT
>JAIRKS010000043.1 GCA_031259905.1 Odoribacteraceae bacterium | reverse complement strand
TTGTAGAGCGTGGCGAGCGCGCCGTCGCGGGTGACCTCGCGAGTGCCCTCCCAGTCGTTGACGAAGACGGGGATGGCGGCGGCGATGGCCTCGATGATGGCGATGCCGAAGGTGTCGTGGCGCGTGGCGTAGACGAAGGCGTCGAGGCCGGCGAGCAGCGCGGGGACGTCGTCGCGCGTGCCGGTGAAGGTGACCTCCCGCGAGAGGTCGTGCTCGCGGCAATAGCGCGTGCAGGCGTCGCCGTGGGGCGTGGCGGCGTTCCCGATGAAGAGGAAGCGGAAGGCGATGCCGGCGGATTTCAGGCGGGCGAGGAAGCGGCAGACCATCAGCTGGTCGCGCACCGTGTTGAAGTTCCCGACCATGCCGAGCGTCCAGCAGGCGGGGGGAGCGGGGGAGGGGACGCGGCGGGAGATCTTGTCGAAAAGAATCCCGTTGTACACCACCACGTTCCGGTCGTTGCCCTTCAGCCGGTACTTTTTCGCGTAATACGCGCGTTGCGTCTCGCTGACGAAGACGTTCAGGCGCGCTCGCCGGAGCATCCATTTCAAGATGCACCGGCCTTTACGCGTCGCGTTGAAGTCGTACCCGTGCAGGGTTTCCACGACTTTTATGCCGGTGGCGAGGCAGGCGAGCCAGGCGCGGGCGGCCTCGAGGGGGTGCTGGGCGTGCACGACGTCGACGCGCTCGTCGCGGAGCAGCCGTCGCGTTTGCCGGAGGGCGGCGAGGTCGATGCCGCCGCGGGCGGGGATCCGGAACATCCTGACGCCGGTGGCCTCGAACAGCGGGGAGATGTTGCCCTCCTCGCGGTAGACGAGCAGGATCTCGCGCCCGTCGCGCGCGGCTTGCCGGAGGAGGTCGAGCAGCAGGGTCTCCATGCCACCCCGTTGCAACTGCCCGACGAAATAGGCGACTTTAACGTTTTTCATTTCTCATGCATTTTGTTTCCCGGTAAAGAAGGTGTAGAGGCGTTTCGCCAGCGCGTCCAGCTCGTCGGAGAGGTGGAGGAGGTAAAGGGCGACGCCTCCCGCGACGCAGAGGATGGCCGTGCGATAAGCCGCGTCCGCCCAGGGATTCGCGACGGCGGGGAGCAGCGCGTCGAGGGCGAAAAGCGCGGCGAACAGGGCGAGTGCCTTGACGATCGCGAGCGAGTAGGGATTCCCTTTTAGCTTCGTGAACACGAGCCACTGCTGCACGGCGTAGGTGATCGCGACGGCGAGCAACGTGGCGATGGCCGAGCCGGTGATGCCGAGGCGCGGGATCAGCAGGTAGTTCGCGCCCAGGGTCACGGCGGAGACGAACGGGGTGAGGTAGAGCGTCCAGTGGTAATAGCGGGAGAAGCTCAGCAGCGGGTAGCCGAAGCCGAGGAACAGCACGACGAGGCGCGAGAGGCCGATGTAAAAGACGACCCACTTCCCCGCGCGGAAATCGTCGCCGTTCGGGATGACGTCGTAAACGTTGTCGATGTTCGCCCACAGCAGCAGGAAGATGAAGCCGCCGGCGACGAGCTGGTGCAACGCCACCTTCTTGTACAGGAGATTGGCGCGCGTGAAATCGCCCGCCTGCAGGGTGTCCGCGACGACGGGCGTCGAGATGGCGGTGATCGAGCGCGAGGGCAACTCGATGATCGCGGCCATGAAGAAAGCGATCGTGTAGACGCCGCCGCTGGCGAGGCCGATCATTCCGCTGACCATGAAGAGGTCGAGGCGCGCGGCGACGGCGTTCCCCGTGACGCCGAGGACGAGGACGAGGGTGTATCGCGTGAACTCCGCGCGGGTAGCGGCGGGCGCTCGCGGGCGTTCGCGTCGCGTCGCCGGGGGGGAGATGCACGTGACGTACCAGTAGTGCAGCGCCAGCGTCACGCCGTAGACGAGGACGTACCCGGCGACGAACCCCGTCAGGTCGAGCACGCCGGTGCCGTAAAGAAGGTAGACGGCGACGATGAGCACGCGCGTCACCACCTCGCGGATGAACCGCGGGATGACGATGCGCATCAGCAGGTTCGCGTAGATCTCGAAGACGCCCGTGTAGACGAGGAAAAGCGCCAGCGGGATGACCCAGTCGATGTAATCGACGAATAACGACGAGCGCGCGCGGAAGTAGCCGGCGATCTCTCCCTCGAACAACAGGAAAAGCGGCACGACGACGAGCGCGCCCGCCGCGGGGATCAGCAGCAGGTAGGTGAAGAAACCGCCGTGGCGCGGCTCCCCGTGCTTGAAGCGCGGGAAGAAACGGACGGCGGAGGTCGTGATGCCCAGCTGGGCGAGGCAAGCGACCAGCGTGGCGGCCTCGAAAAGGATGCGCGTCAGGCCGATCTCTTCCCCGGTGAGCCAGCGCGTGGCGATGACCATCGTGGTGAGGAAGCCGATGAATGTACCGGCGTAGTTGACTAACGTGCTCTTGATGCTTTGTCGAATGATTATTCCCATAGACTCGTATTCGGGCCAAAAATAGATTTATTTTTTTACTTTTGCCCGGCAGATGCACGTTAACCCAGAGAAAA
>JAIRKS010000144.1 GCA_031259905.1 Odoribacteraceae bacterium | reverse complement strand
ATCGCCCCACTCTGGGAAAACCTCGCCGGAAATCGCGGCGAGCCTCCCGGTGACCGTCGCGGGCGGTCGCGGGCGAGGGTTTGTCCCGCGTCAGGCCGCGGGGGACGGGAAATATCGCGTACCTTAGCGCGAAAAGAATTGCCATGATAGACATACAAGTGAGAACGCGCGATCGCTTCTCGGTAGAGTTCAAGATCGCGTACGCGGCGCGCGAGGGGAAAAACGTCAGCGAGTTCATGCTGAACACGTGGTTCTTCGTCCCGCGTAGCCTGGACATCAACGCGTCGACCTACCCGAAAGAAGACTTCTACAAGGACGTCAAGACGAACTTCCGGCTGATCACGCCCGTCTACACGACGCGCGAGATCGCCGCGCCGTCGTCCGTGCCCTTCGCGCGCCTCGAGGAAGCCTTCCGCGCGCTGGCCGCGGGGGTGACGCGCGAGCGGGTGAACGAGCACGAGTACCAGGTCAAGATGTTCGCCTCGATCGTCAAGAGCGCGCTGCGCGAGGAGACGAAGCGCCTGGCACGCGCGACGACGGGCGACCGGGAACAGCTCGTGACGGAGCACGTCGGGCGGGCGCGGGAGATCGCGCGGCGCTACCGGGAGTCGGCACGGGTGATCGACGCGCCATCGATGCCGGCGGCGGCGGTCAGCTATTACCGTTTCGTCGACGAGTACCTGTCGAACCTGCTCGAGACGCACGCGTTCCGCCTGGCGGAGGAGCTGCCGGGAGAAGACGCGGCACGCGCGGCGCTCGTGGCGCTCGCCAGGGAAGAGATCGCGTACCGGCGCGCGCGGGGATACCTCGTGGCGTCGCGCGACGACCGGGAGAACAACCGGGCGGTGATCTACCGCCGCGGGATGTTGAAGAAGTACGTCGAGAGCGAGCTGTTCGCGCGGGCGTCGACGCGGCGCGACGGGGCGTGGGTCGAGCAGGTATATTACAGCATCGCCGCCGGGTTGTCGATGATCTTCGCGACGATCATCTCGTTCTCGTTCGCGCGGGCGTACGGGAACTTCACGATGCCGCTCTTCGTGGCGCTGGTCGTGAGCTACGTGCTCAAGGACCGGATCAAGGATCTGGCGCGCTATTACCTCGTTCACCGTCCCGGTCGCCGCTACTTCGACCACGAGACGACGCTCCGCGTCAAGGAAGAGACCGTCGGCTGGATCAAGGAGGGAGTCGATTTCATCCCCGAAGGGCGCGTGCCGCGGGAGGTGATCGACCGGCGCGCGCGCTCCGGGCTGCTCGAGGCTTGGAACCGGGTGTCCGGCGAGAAGGTGATCCTGTACAGGAAGCTGGCGCGCGTGGACGCGGAGGCGCTGGCGCGGCACGACCGGCACGCGATCCCCGGCGTGAACGACATCACGCGCTTCCACGTGGGCCGCTTCCTGGAGAAGATGGACGGCAGGGAGTATCACCTGCACGTCCCGGGGGACGACGACACGTGCGAGCGCGTGACGGGCGAGAAGATTTATTACCTGAACATCCTGGTGCAGTACCGGCACGAGGAGCAGGATCGCTACCGCCGCTTTCGCCTGATGCTGACGCGCGAGGGGATACAACGGGTAGAGGAATTGTAGAAATGCGCGGGCGCCGGTTGTTTGTAGCGGGAATATGTATAGTTTCGCGGGGAAAACACGTAAATCACGCGAAATGAGAAAATGGAGTATCGACGATTCGGCAGAGTTATACAACATCAAGGGCTGGGGCCTGAGTTATTTCTCGATTAACGAGAAGGGACACGTCACCGTGACGCCAAAGCAGGGTGGCCCGGCCATCGACCTGAAGGAGCTGATGGAGGAGTTGCAGGTGCGCGACGTGTCGGCGCCGTTGCTGTTGCGCTTCCCGGATATCCTCGACGACCGGATCGAGACGCTCTCCGGGTGCTTCGAGACGGCCGCCGGGGAGTACGGGTACACGGGGAAAAATTTCATTATCTATCCCGTCAAGGTGAACCAGATGCGGCCCGTCGTGGAGGAGATCGTGAACAGCGGCACGAAGTACAACATCGGGCTGGAAGCCGGGTCGAAACCGGAGCTGCACGCGATCCTCTCGATCGATATCGACGACGACGCGATGATCATCTGCAACGGCTACAAGGACGAGAATTACATCGAGCTGGCGCTGCTGGCGCGGAAGATGGGAAAGAATATCTATCTCGTGGTGGAGAAGCTGAACGAGTTGCGCGTCATCGCCTCCCTCTCGAAGAAGCTGAAAACGCGCCCCAACATCGGCATCCGCATCAAGCTGGCCAGCTCCGGGAGCGGGAAATGGGAGGAGTCGGGGGGCGACGCCAGCAAGTTCGGCCTGAACTCCAGCGAGCTGCTCGAGGCGCTCGAACTGCTGGAAAAAAACAAGATGGGGAATTGCTTGAAGTTAATCCATTTTCATATCGGTAGCCAGGTGACGAACATCCGCCGGATCAAGACGGCGTTGAAGGAGGCGTGCCAGTTCCACGTGCAGCTGCAACGCATGGGGTACGACATCGAGTTCGTCGACATCGGCGGTGGCCTCGGCGTGGATTACGACGGGACGCGCTCGTCGAGCAGCAGCAACAGCATGAATTATTCCATCCAGGAGTACGTGAACGACGCGGTATCGCTCCTCGTCGACGCCTGCGAGAAGAACGGGTTGAAGCAACCGAACATCATCACCGAGTCGGGCCGATCGCTCACCGCCCACCACTCCGTCCTGATCATCGAGGCGCTGGCGAGCACCAGCCTCCCCGCGTGCAAGGAGGACGAGCTGCCCGACGAGAACGCGCACGAGCTGGTGAAGGAGCTGCACGGCCTCAGGGAGGAGGGCCTGACGCAACCCCGGCTGCTGGAAACGTGGCACGACGCGCTCCAGATCAGGGAGGACGCGCTGGGATTGTTTAATCTCGGGCTGGTGGACCTGGTGACGCGTGCCCGCGTGGAGCGACTCTTCTGGACTATCGCCCGCGAAGTCTACGATATGGTGAAGAACCTCAAGCACGCGCCGGAGGAGTTGAGGAAGATCGCGAAGCTGTTGCCCGACAAGTATTTTTGTAACTTCTCGCTCTTCCAGTCGTTGCCGGACTCGTGGGCGATTGACCAGATCTTCCCGATTATCCCTATCGCCCGCCTCGGGGAGCAACCGGCGCAAACGGCCACGCTGCAGGACATCACGTGCGATTCGGACGGGAAGATCGATAATTTTATCTCCACGCGAAATTTCTCGTATCACTTGCCCGTGCACGAGCTGAACGGGAAGGAACCGTATTATCTCGGCGTCTTCCTCGTGGGGGCTTACCAGGAGATCCTGGGCGACTTGCATAACCTCTTCGGCGACACGAACGCCGTGCACGTTAAGACGAAGGGGGACGATTACGTGATCGACAAGATCATCGAGGGCGAGAGCGTCGCCGACGTGCTGGAGTACGTGCAGTTCTCGCCAAAGAAGATGGCACGCGTGGTGGAGGTGTGGGTCACCGGGTCGGTCAAGAAGGGAATCATCTCGGCGGAGGAGGGGCGCGAGTTCCTCTCGAATTACCGCTCCGGGTTGTACGGGTACACGTACCTCGAGTAGAGCGCCCGGCGACGGTTCTCGCCGCGCGCGGGCTACCGGCGACACGAGAAAACACGAGGGGCGAGGGAACACACTCCCTCGCCCCTCGTCGCGTTATCGCGCCTGCCCGTCACCACACGAACATCGGGCGGGCGGCCATCAGCTCGTTGACGTCTTTCCTGACGCGCAAGATCACGGTGATGTTTTCCGGGGTAGAGAGCACCCGGTCGATCATCTCCACGATCACGCGCATCTCCTCCTCCTTCAGCCCGCGTGTCGTGATCGCGGGAGTTCCCACGCGTATCCCCGACGTCGTGAACGGCGTGCGGCTGTCGAACGGCACCATGTTCTTGTTAATGGTAATGTCGGCCATTCCCAGCGCGTTCTCCGCCTTCTTCCCGGTAAGGTCCGGGAATTTTCCGCGGAGATCGATCAACATCGAGTGGTTGTCCGTACCTCCCGACACCACCTTGTACCCCCTCTCGATAAACGCGGCGGCCATCGCGCGGGCGTTCTCCCTCACCTGCCGGACGTACGTGTCGTACCCCTTCGAAAGCGCCTCGTGAAAGGAGACCGCCTTCGCGGCAATCACGTGCTCCAGCGGCCCGCCTTGTTGACCGGGGAAAACGGCGAAGTCCAGCACCCGCGACATCATCTTCACCTCGCCCTTCGGCGTGGTCAGCCCCCACGGGTTCGGGAAATCCCGCGGCAGCAGGATCATCCCCCCGCGCGGCCCGCGCAGGGTCTTGTGCGTGGTGGTCGTCAAGACGTGACAATGAGCGGCGGGATTCTCCAGCAGTCCCTTGGCGATCAACCCCGCGGGATGCGCCATGTCACACATCAGCAACGCGCCCACCTCGT
>JAIRKS010000142.1 GCA_031259905.1 Odoribacteraceae bacterium | reverse complement strand
GCGCGGGAATCCCGTTTCCAGGTTCACCCGCTCCCCCGATGGCAAGATCAGGCTCGCTCTCGACGGGCCTGCATGGATTTCGTCGGGCGTCGCGGGGGGTGGTGCGTCCGTGAACAGCAAGTCGGCAAGCAGGAACGCGGCCACCGCGATTCCCGCCAGGCAAGCGGCCGCAACGAACCGCCGCGTCCGCCGGACGACACCGGCGCGGTGGTGTCGCGTCAACGCGCGGATGATGTTCTCCGTTACCCGGTCGAGATCCACCGCGTGAAGGAATTGATCCTCCAGGCGAAAATGATCGCCAAGCCCCTCGCCGCGGATGATCCGCTTGTACAGCCGGCGGTTCTCTTCCCGCTCGTCCAGCCAGGCGAGCAACATCTCTTGCTCTACCGGCGAGGCTTTCCGCAACTTAATCTTGATCATGACGACGGCCAGCCGTCTTGCCTTCTCGTGTTCCATCGCTTTTTTTATTTAAGAGATAGACACCGCGAAACGGCAACCGGATTAATAGATGTTAACCCACGGCTCCCCGGCGACGGGCAGCGGGTAGCGGGAACGTCCCGCGATGACTTGAAAAGAAGCGGTATACGCTCCCCCCGCCTTTCTCCCCGGTTAGTTCTATTTCTGTAACCGTACCATATATTAACATTCCGGGCGGCGGGACGTCCGTGCGAAAGACCTATATTCGTGGCCTTGAAACGGGAAAGAAATCGCATGAAAGAAGACTATTCGGAATTGAAATCGGTTATACGCGAGCACTACGCGGCGTTGTGCGCCGTCGCGGTCAGATTTGTCAAATCCGCGGCCGTCGCGGAGGACATCGTCCAGGAGGCGATCATCAAGTACTGGGAGCAGCGGGAAAAGAAGCGCGGCATCACCTCCACCGGGAATTACCTCTTTACCCTCGTCAAGCACGCCAGCCTGAACCACCTCAGGGATCAGCAGCGCGAGGCCGAGCGTCACGGCGTCTACGCGGGCCGCGAGGAGGAGGCCCCGCAAGCCCTGCACCTGCTCATCGAGGAGGAGAGCAACCGGATGCTTCGCGAGGCCATCGGCGAGCTGCCGGAGATGCAGGCGCGCGTCATCCGGATGGGATCTTCCGGGTTGACCGACCAGGAGCTGGCCAAGTTGTTCCAGCTCTCTATTCCCGCCGTCAAGAGTCTCCGCTACGACGCCCTCAGGCGGTTAAGGGAATATTTCGACAATCACTTGTAACCGCGGGTTATCCCGGTCTAACAATGCAATAGTAACACGTGGTAAGGAACTCTCTCAACCCGGGAATCCGGCAAAGGGCGCGTAGCTTCCTTGGCGTCAGGTGAAACTTTGTCTCGTAATTCGGATTGACGAGCCAGTACGTTTCCTTCAGCACGTGATACCCGCGCGCGTTGATGATCTTCTTGAAGCGCCGGATAGAGATGCCCGTTTGTTTTATCTCCAGCAGGGCCGCGATATAATCTTCGGGCACGCCTCCCGCTCTCAACATCATGACGTATAACGGGGTCGGGAGAACGTGATAGAATGGCAACCTGGACAAGAGACGGTGCTTGATCCCCTGTTGATGTCCTCCAAAAGGCATGTACCAGGGTGGGAACGCGAAAAAGATCACGCCGGTGGGCTTCAGGAATTTTTTGATGAAACCGGCGAACCGCTCCTGTTCGTGAAGATGTTCCAGTACATCTCGCGAGAAGATCAGGTCGAAGGCCGGTAGATCCCCGGGATCGACGTCGTGAATGTCTTTACAGATCAAGGTGACGTTGTCGAAGGGCAGCTTGCTTTTCCCGTAATCGATCCTTGTCCGGGCCAGGTCTATCCCGACGCAGCGGCATCCCATCCGGCAAAACGGCAGCAAGTTACCGCCCTCGCCGCACCCCACTTCGAGCACGACGGTCTCCCGGTTGACGGGTACAACGTCCTGTATGTAGGGGATCATGTATTTCGTGGTCGTGATACATTGTTCCTGGAAGTAGAGATCTTTGTCAAGGTGTCGCTTTTGCATGACTTGTTTTTTATAAATTTCGGACGAAGATAACACGTGTAAACAACAATACCCGCGTCCCCACGCTAAATATTTTACGAAAACCATTCCGCCCTGGCCAGGCAGGGGGCCGCCTCGAAAGCAAAGACAGCCCCTCGTGAAGATACCGCCTTCCAGGCAGCGGGGCGAGATGTATTCTATCCCGCGAGCCGGTGCCCCGTGATGATGAAAAGAGAATATTTCCCCTCTATCCCTGCCCTCGCCTGTTTTTATCTTGTAAATTCGCCCCCGGTAAAGATGATCAACTCGCGAATGACAAACATGAATGTATTGCACGACGGGAAGCTCGCGCGCGAGGACAACTCCCCGGAAAAACGGCTACACGACGGCACGAGCATCTACGAGGTATTCAGGGTGCTCGATGGACGCGTGATCTTCCCGGAAGACAACATCGCCCGGCTGGAACACTCCACGCGGAAGCACGGGTGGGATTTCCGCGTCTCACCGGGGGAGATCGCCGGGAAACTGGAACGGCTGATCCGGCTGGACAAGATCACGGAAGGAAACATAAAATACGTGCTGCACGACGCCGGTCAGGGCGTGGAGGAGTACGTCTACCAGATCCCGCACGACTACCCCGCTGAAGCGGAATACCGGGAAGGCGTCAAGGTCATCACGCTCGAGGCAACGCGAGATAACGCGGAGGTGAAATACATGCACCCGGGGCTAAGGTCGACGACCGACCGTCTTATTCGCGAGCACGGCGCCCGGGAGGTGTTGCTCGTGGACGGGGAAGGGTACATCACCGAGGGCTCTCGCTCCAACGTGTTCTTCGTCCGGGAAGGGAGGCTATACACGGCGCCCCTTCCCCGCGTGCTCCCGGGCACGACCCGCAAACGCGTGCTGGCGTCGTGCGCGGCGGGCGGCATCCCCGTCGTCGAGCAACGCGTTGCCCTCGCCGACGTCACGCGCGTGCAGGCCGCTTTCCTGACGGGTACCTCCTTGCTGGTGCTGCCCGTCAGGCAGATCGACGGGGTGACGCTTGACGTTCGCGACCCCCTCCTCCGCCTCGTCATGTCCCGCTACCTCTCGCTGTTCGACTGACGGGGAAAGCGCCGTCTTGAACGAAAGAAACCTCGCCGTTGACGGGACGCGACACCGGCAACCGGTAAGACACGAGACCGCTTGTCGCTAAACAAGAACCGGGTGTACCTCTCGCGGTGCCGCCCCGCCGGGAATGAAAGCACTCCCCGCCAGGCGCGAACAAGCTCCTCGTTACCGTCACCGGTCGATCTCCTCTCTCCCCGTTAATTCTCGTTAATTCCCCTTACCGGCAGGCCTTCGCGTGCACGCGGGGCGTCATCGCTACTTCACGGCAAGCCATCGCGTGCACGCGGGAAGGTGGAAACAAGTAGAAAACCCTTCCCGTGTGGGTACGGCTTGCTTTTGCCGGGTAGAAAAACCTTCTCACGCTCGCTTGACTTGTTT
>JAIRKS010000104.1 GCA_031259905.1 Odoribacteraceae bacterium | reverse complement strand
CCCGAAGATCACGCCGATGATCGGGCCGATGTACGGGATCACGTTCAGTATCCCGGAGACTAGGCCGATCAACACGGCGTGACTGAACCCGATCCCCGCGATGGATAGTCCTGCGATGTTTAGCGTCATCACGATGACCACCTCGAGGAAGATCCCGACGAAGTAGCGCACCAGCAACCGGCGGATCGAGTCGACCGCGTTACGCGTTCCCTCCTCGTGGCGCGCCGGCACTATCGAGAGCAGCATCCGCGGGAACAGCTGGCCGTCTTTCAGGAAGAAGAACGAGATGAACGTGACCGCGAACAGGAAGATAACGATCCCCCCCACCGTCCCCGCCAGCGACGCGAACGTCTCCCTGATCGCGGACATGTCCAGCAACGCCTCCATCGACTCCCCCACGAGCTGCTTTATCTCGTGCACCGGGTCGGTGAACCCGAACCCCGACAGCCAGCTGCCGAGGTCATCGAGCGGGCCTTCCAGCCGCGTGATCACGGTCGAGATGTTGATACTGCCGAGCACCTTGAACTCGGAGGAGACCAGCGGGATCACCGTGACGAAGAAGAGCACGAAGACCGTCCACAGGCACACCAGCGTGATGCCGGCACGTGCCCCGGCAGGCAGACGGTAGCCGCGGAACGAGACGCGCTCCAGCAGCTCGTGGATCGGGCGGCCGAGGAACGAGATCACTACCGCCACGAGAATGTAGGCGATGATCGACGAGAAGTACCAGCACAGGGAGGCGACCGCCACCAGTGCTACCACACCTATAATATACTTACCCGGTTCTTTCATAACGTTGGAATTTTGCTCAAAAGTAGGAAAAAAAGAGACACCGGGGAGCGCGCGGGTGAAGAGCTACCCCTCGTGCAGGAACTGCTCCCGGTACAGCGCGTGATACTTCCCGCGGCGGGCGACGAGTTCCTCGTGCGTGCCCTGCTCGACGATGCGCCCGTCCTCTATGACGAGAATCCTGTCGGCGGTAGCGATCGTCGAGAGGCGGTGCGCGATGACGAGGATCGCGCGTCCCCTCGTCACGCGGTCAAGTCCCTCCTGCACGAGCGCCTCGCCGCGGACATCGACGTTACTCGTGGCCTCGTCGAGGAGCAACACCGCGGGGTTGGCGACGGCCGCGCGGGCGATGTTAATCAACTGTCGTTGTCCCTGGCTAAGCCGCGCGCCGTTGTTTTCGAGGAGCGTGTCGTAGCCGTCGGGCAGCCGGGAGATAAACGCGTGTGCGGCGGCGAGACGCGCGGCGGCCTCCACCTCCTCGTCGGTCGCGTTGCCCCGTCCGGCGCGGATATTCTCGCGTACCGTGCCGGTAAAGAGGCGGGTATCCTGGAGGACGATCGCCACGGCGCGTCGGAGACTCTCCCGCGTGACGCGTCGGAGCGGAATCCCGTCGATGGTGATCTCTCCGGCGGAGGCGTCGCGGAAGCGGGGGATGAGGCCGAGTATGGTGCTCTTCCCGGCGCCCGTCTCGCCGACCAGCGCGACGCGTTCGCCGGGGGAGACGCGGAAGGAAACGCCCTTGAGCACCGGTTTCCCCGGCTCGTACTCGAAGTGCACGTCCGTCATCGTCACCTCCCCGCGCGGGTTATCGAGGGCGACGGCTCCCGGCGCGTCCTCCTCCTCTCCCGGCGCGTCGATCACCTGGAAGACGCGTTCGGCCCCGGCGATGGCGGACTGGATGCTATTATAAAGAGTGGCCAGCTCGTTCACGGGACGCCCGGACTGTCGCGCGTACTGCAGGAAGACGGCCAGGCCGCCGACGTCGAAGCCCCGGTAGATGGAGAGCAGCGCGCCGGCGATCGTGATGAGGACGAAGTTGATCGTGTTCAGGTTCTGCACCACGGGCATCATCAGCCCGGCGTAGAACTGCGCCCGCCCGGCGCTCTCCTCGAGCCGCTTGTTTTCTCGCCCGAAGGCTGTCTCCACCTCGCGTTCCCTCCCGAAGACCTTGATGGCCTTGATCCCGCTGATCATCTCCTCGGCGATCCCGTCGAGCGCGCCCACGTCGGTTTGTTGCACGCGGGAATACGTGCGGGCGCGGCGGGCGATGAAGCGCGTGGCGAGCGCCATCAGGGGGATGGTGACGAGCGCGACCACGGCCAGCGTCGGGTTAATGTACAACATCATGACGACGGCGCCGGTCAGCGACAGGGCGGCGGAGAGGATATCCGTCAGGCTATCCGTCAGGGCGATGCCCAGCTGGTCGATGTCGTTGATAAAACGGCTTGCCAGGTCGCCGTGCGGGCGCGCCTCGACGTACCCGACGGGCAGGCGCTCCACGTGCCGGAAGAGGTCCGCCCGCAGGCGCGTCACGACGCGTTGCCCGACGCGGTTCAGGAGGCGATACTGGAAGTACGTGGCGACGGCGGCGGCGAGGTACAGCGCGCCGGGGAGCACCAGCGCGCGGGCAAGCCCCGTCGTGTCGCCCGGCAGGATATAATCGTTGATGATGGGGCGCAGCATGTAGGAGGCGAGCAGGAGGGCGAGCACCCCGGCGAGGAGCAGCGCGCCGGCGACGACGAGCGCCAGGTGGTCGCCGCGGAAATAAGAGAAGAGCCGCCGGACGGCGCGCCTCCCGTGTAATGGTCTCTCGTCGTCGCGCGTCGTCATGCTCCTTCGGGTTTCGCGTTATAGATCTCCCGGTAGATCGCCGACCGTTCCAGGAGGACGCGTGGCGGCGCGTCGTCGATGATCCTCCCGTCGTCGAGCACGATCACGCGGTCGGCGGCGTGCATCACGCGCGGTCGTCTCGTGACGAGGAGCAGCGACAGCTGCCGCCCGCGCAGGCGTTCGAGGATCATCCTCTCCGTGGCGGCGTCAACGGCGCTGGTACTGTCGTCGAGGATCAGCACGGCGGGCCGTGACAACAAGGCCCGCGCGATACACAGCCGTTGCTTCTGTCCCCCGGAGAGGTTCGCCCCGCCGCGCGCGACGGGAGTATCCAGGCCGAGGGGGAGCGAGGCGATGAAGTCGCGGATACACGCGTCGCGCGCGGCGTCGTCGATCTCGCCGGGCGTGGCGTCGGGATTCCCCCACAGCAAGTTCTCGCGGATCGTGCCGGAGAACAGCTCGTCGTCCTGCAGCACGATCCTGACGCGGGCGCGCAGCGTCCCCGCGCGATACTCCCTGACGTTTATCCCGTCGACGAGCACCTCGCCGGCGGTGGCGTCCCGCAGCCGCGGCAGCAGTTGCACCATCACGCTTTTCCCCGCGCCCGTGTGCCCCACGACGGCGACGGTCTCGCCCGGCGAGACGCGGAGGTTGATCCCGCGCAGCGCGTCGTCGTGCGCGCCGGGGAAGCGGAAGCGGACGTCGCGCAGGGAGATCTCCCCGCGGGCGACTTGCCGTTGCCCGTCGGGCGGCGGGGGCACGCGTCCGGCAGCGTCCAGCACTTCCAGCACGCGTCCCGACGAGGCGGCCGCGCGGGAGATGTTCGTCACGATCATCGAGAGCATCATCAGCGCGACGAGTACCTGCGAGAGGTAGTTGATGAACGAGACCAGCTCGCCGATCTTGATCTCCCCGCCGACGACTTTTATTCCTCCCGCCCAGAGGATGGCGAGGAGGGTAAGGTTAGCGGCGATCTGGATGACGGGGAAGAAGAGCACGAAGAGGTTTCCGGTTCTCGTGAGGATGTCGCGCAGCGCCTCGTTGCGGGCGGTAAACTTGGCGGTCTCGCCCGCTTCCATGCCCGACGCCTTGACGACGCGAAAGTTAAGCAGGTTTTCCCGTACCGTCGCGCCCAGGCGATCGACGTCGCGCTGCACCTCGCGGGAGTACGCCGCGCCCTTCTTGCTGATCCACCAGGCGAACCCCGCCGCCACCGGCAGGATGATTCCCAGCAGCAGCAGCGACAGCCCCGCGTCGATGTTCACGATGAAGAAGAGCGCCAGCAGGAAGAGCAACGGCGAGCGGGCCAGCAGGCGCGTGGACATCATAACCACGTGTTGCAGCCGCGTGACGTCGTTCGTCAGCCGCGTGACGAGCGACGCGGGGGTAAACCGGTCGATGTCGGAGAGGGGCAGCTGCAGGGTCGCGTGGAAGAGTTCCCGCCTCAGGTCGGCGCCGGCACGGGTGGAGACGCGCGCGGAGAGGAAGATGTTGGCGATGCTGGCGGCGAGGCCGACGAGCGAGAGGAGGATCATCTGTTGCCCGGCGCGGGAGACGACGGCGAGGTCGCGCGGCATGATCCCCTCGTCGATGATCGTGGCCATGAAGCGCGGTTGCACGGTCTCGCAGACGACCCCGACGAGCACCAGCAGGGGGCCGATCAGCAAGTCGCGCCTGTACTTTCCGAGAATCTTCCTGTATATATTCATCGTTCCGAGCGTTGATCGTGTCGCGAAAATAGGAATAAAACCCCCGCTTCCCTGCCGCGGCGCGTCGAAACGGGGATTACCCCGCGTGCTCTCGCGCGAACTGCCTTCCGGCGCGGAGGGCTTTCAGGTTCATGTCGGTCACCCCGTCGCCCTTGCGTTCAAAGATCGCGATCACGCCCCGCTCGAGGTACTCGAAGGGGATCTCGATAAACGGCGACGCCGCGCCCAGCATCACCACGTTGCTGGCCCGCGCGTTCCCCGCCGCCTCCCGCGCGAGCGCCTCGGCGTCCACGATCACGCGGCGCGGCAACGCCTCCAGCGCCTCCCGCAGCGCCTCGAGCGGCGGATAGTCCGGCACGTTGACGAGCGGCGCGGAACTCGTGACGACGTACCCGTCCTCCTTCAGGTAGGGGAGGTATCGCAGCGCCTCCATCGGCTCGACGGAGAGGATGATGTCTGCCGTTCCCCTGGCGATGAGGTCGGAGTAGACGGGGCGGTCGGAGAGGCGCGCGTGCGACTGGACGTCGCCGCCCCGCTGGCTCATCCCGTGCGTTTCGGCTTGTTTCATGTAGAGGTTATTCGTGATGGCAGCCGATCCCAGCACGGCGGCGATGGAGAGGATGCCTTGTCCTCCCACGCCGGCGAGTATGATGTCTGTTTTCATTGGGTACTTGTATTAAGGAGTTCGTTGTTGTTTCTTCTTGTCGCGACTTGCCTTCTGGATGCACGGTCGCCGGGGGACGATGACGGAGACGCCGGGGTACTCGATCTCGTCGCGGATGACGCGGCACAGCTCGTCGTGGTTGCGCGGGACGGGGTGCAGCACGCGGAGGTGCGCCTCCTCGACGCCGATGCCGCGGCAGATGGCCTCGACGCGACCGGCAGCCGCGGAGTCCTGCCCGCCGGTCATGGAGACGGACTCGTTGTCGGATATGATGATCGTCACCGGCGTGCCTTCCGTCACGCAATCCAGCAGGCCGGTCATGCCGGAGTGCGCGAACGTCGAGTCGCCGATCACGCACACGGCCGGCGAGAGGCCGGCGTCGGCCGCGCCCTTGGCCATCGTGATGGACGCGCCCATGTCGACGGTCGTGTCGATGGACTGGAAGGGGGGGAGCGCGCCGAGGGTGTAGCAACCGATGTCGGAGAAGACGCGCCCGCCGGGGTACGCCGTCATCACCTCGTTCAACGCCCGGTAGACGTCGCGGTGGCTACACCCGGCGCACAACGCCGGCGGGCGCGCCACGACGATCCCCGGCACGTCCATCGTCGTCGCGCGCCGCGGTATGCCGAGAGCGGCGGCCACCCGGTCGGCGTCCAGCTCCCCGTCGCGCGGCAGGGTCCCGTCGAGCCTTCCCGCCACCGGCTCTTTCGCGAGGTAGCCCCTGAGCAGCTCCTCGACGACGGGGTATCCCTCCTCGAGGACGAGGAGACGGTCGCACTCCGCGGCCAGCCGCTCGATCATCTTCCGCGGCAGCGGGTAGCGGCTCACCTTCACGACGGGGTGCGGCGGGCGTCCGTCGAAGACCTCCATGAGGTAGTTGTACGCGATGCCGCAGGCGACGATGCCCAGCGAGCGATCCTCGCCGTCGGTGTACCGGTTGCAGGGCGACGCGTCGGACTCCCTCGCGATGTCCGGTTGCTTGCCGAGCAGGGAGCGATACCGCTCGCGCGCGTTCACGGGCAGCAGCACGAATTGCCGGCGGTCTTCCGGGTAGTGCAGCGCGTTCTCGTCGTTGGGCGGCGCGGTCGTGACGCCGGCCCGCGAGTGCGCCATGCGCGTGGTGACGCGCAGCAGCACGGGCAGTCCCCATTGCTCGGAGAGGTCAAACGCGTGGCGCGTCATGTCGTACGCCTCCTGCTGGTCGGCGGGTTCGAGGACGGGCACGAGCGCGAACTTGCCGTACACGCGCGAGTCCTGCTCGTTCTGCGAGGAGTGCATCGAGGGATCGTCGGCGGCCACCACCACCATCCCGCCGTTGATGCCCGTGACGGCGGCGTTCATGAAACAGTCGGCGGCGACGTTCATCCCGACGTGTTTCATGCATACCAGCGCGCGTTTGCCGGCGTACGACATGCCGAGGGCGCTCTCCATCGCGGTCTTCTCGTTGGCCGACCACTGGCGGTGGATGCCCCTCGCGATAGCTACTCTTGATTCTTGTATATATTCCGTGATCTCCGTGGACGGTGTCCCCGGGTAGGCGTACACGCCGGAGATGCCCGCGTCGATAGCGCCGCGCGCGACGGCCTCGACGCCTAACAGTAATTGTTTTTGCATAATGAAAGGGATTATGTATTCAGTTGGTTCGTGTAAATAATAGTGTGGCGCGCGAGGGCGCCGGGAGTCGTGTCGCGACGATCCTTACAATCCCCCGAAGAGTTTCATCACGCCTATAATATAGGCCAAAACAAAGTAATATTCTGATGGAAGATACATTCCCTGGTTGTTTACGGGCGGCAAGATACGAAAAAGAAACGAACTCCCCGCGCGCGTGTCCCGCGGAATGTCGGCACCCGTCCCAGCGCGTTCCGCGGCCAGCCGCGCTTTTCCCGTACCTTTCCTCGTGTGCTCCGCGGCTAGCCCCGCTTTTGCCGCACCCCTTCGCACGCGTTCAATGATATAGTACGACCCTCTGATTTCCCCTTCGCGCGCGTTCAATTATATAGTACGACCCCATGATCATCCCTTCGCGCACGTTCAATTATATAGTACGACCCCCTGATTTCCCCTTCGCGCACGTTCAATAATACAGTTCGACCCCCTAACTACTCTTTCGCGCACGTTCAATAATATAGTACGACCCCCTAACTACCCTTTCGCGCACGTTCCGCGGTAAAGTGCGACCCCCTGCTTTGGCCTTCGCGCAAGTTATAAAGGAAGCCGGAATTTTGATTCTCGCCGTCGACGTGTCGCGCGAGCAGGCCGAAAAACGGCGGCAAGGCGGCGACGCCGCGGGCGGGGAGGTCACGAAAAAACCGCCGCGGGGCGACGGTTCGTGAACGGGGGACGGGCAAACGCCGGTCAGTTCACCACGTTCGTCGGTTGCCCGGCGTGAAAGTTCAGGATGTTCGCGACGGCCTCGCGACCGGTAGCGACGCGCGTGTCTACCGTTCCGGTAGCGTTGTGCGGGGAGAGCACGACGTTGTCCAGCCCGTACAGCAGCTCGGTGACGCGCGGCTCGTCCTCGAAGACGTCGAGCGCGGCGCCGGCGATGCCGCGGCGCGCGAGGCACGCGGCCAGTGCTTCCTCGTGGACGATCGCCCCGCGTGCCGTGTTGACCAGGAACGCCGTGGGTTTCATCAAGGCGAGTTCCCGTTCCCCGATCATGCAGCGCGTGGCGGCGGTCAGCGGCGCGTGGATGGAGACGAAATCCGCGCGTCGCAGCAGGTCGTCCAGCTCCACGCGCTCGTACCCCTCGACGCGGGTGGCGCGGTTGTGATAGATGACCTCCATGCAGAACGCCGCGGCCAGGCGGGCGACGGTCTGGCCGATGTTGCCCATGCCGATGATGCCGAGGACGCGTCCTTCGAGCGTGACGCCGAGGTTTCGCATCGTCCCCCACATGCTCTCCCGCTCGACGCGCAACCGCCTGTCGCACTCGGCGACGCGCCGGGCGATGCCGAGCATCAGCGCGATGGTCATCTCGGCGGTGGGGAAGCAGACGCTCCGCGGGGTGTTGCAGACGGTGATGCCGAGCGCGCGCGCGTGGACGACGTCGATGTTATTGTACCCGACGCCGAAGTTGCTGATGATCCGCAGGCGTCGCCCGGCCTCGACGAGCGCGCGGGAGAGCGGGCGGGTGAAGATGGGAATGAGGGCGTCGTGATCGCCGATGAGACGGAACAGTTCCGCGTCGGTAAAGTGCTCGCGCTCCGGGAGCGTGTACGCGTGCTCGTCGCTCAACGCGGAGAACGACTCGACGGGAATTCGTGACGTGACTAATATTTTCATTTTATTCTTTCGTGTAAGTTGTTTTCCCTGCAATATTACATAAATTTGCTTCACTGTATGAAGACGAGGAGCATTAAAAAGATAGCCAATATATTTTCCCTGTGTGTGATTCTCCTGGGAGCAGCGGTGATGGGACTTTACCTCACGCTGATGACCCCGCGCGTGCAAACGAAACTGATCGCGTACTTCACGCGGCAACTCCACGAGCGTACCGGGCTGGAGCTTTCCATCGGGAGGGTGGACTTCCGTTTCCTGGAGACCGTCGTCCTCGAGGAGGTGCTGCTGCGGGACGAGCGGCAGGATACCCTGCTCTTCGTCGGGCGGCTCTTCGCGCGGCTGGATTCCTTCCGGCTCATGCACCGCTCGTGCACCGTCAAGGAGCTGCGCCTCGACAATGCCTACCTCAACTACCGCGCGCCGGACAAGGGACGGCGGGAGGCGTCTGCTCTCGACCGACTGATGGACGCGTTCTCGCGCCGGGACACGCTCGCCGCCGCGCACCCCGGCTGGAAGGTCAACCTGTCGCGGGTGGAGCTGCGGGATTGCCGCGTCAATTACGCGGAGGCGACGATCCGTCCCGCGGAGCAGGGCATCAACTGGACGGACGTGGAGTGTCGCGAGGTAAACGCGGTGCTGCGCTCGATAGACTTCCCGGCGGGACGCTTCCGGGCGCGCGTCGAGGGGCTAAGCCTGAAGGAGAAGTCGGGGTTCGCGTTGCGCGAGTTGACCGCTAACGTGCTGCTGGAGGACGCGCGCCTGCTCGTGACGGACGGCACGATCCGCGCGGGAAAGAGTCGCCTGCACCTCGATACCCTCGTGCACGAGTGGGTGCCCGGCGCCGGCTACTGGCAGGACTTCGTCCGAAAGATGCCCCAGCGGTACGTCTTCTCCGACGCGGCGGTATACCTCGACGACCTCGCCTATTTCAACGGCACGCTCCTGGGCATGGATAACCTGATCACGGGAAGCGGCGAGATTTATGGCACCGTGGTCGCCCTCGCGGGGAAAAACCTGGACGTGTGCCTCGGCGAGAAGAGCCGCGTCCGCGCGTCGTTCCGCTCCCGCGGGCTGCCGCGCGTCGCCGACACCCGCTTCGAGATCATGCTGCAGGAGTCGAGCCTCGTCGCGGGAGAGTTGCGGGAGATCTACCTGCCGTGGCTGGAGGAGCATTACCTGCCGCTCCCCGGCTTCCTCGATCGCTACGACACCTTTATTATATTCGGGTACTTCTCCGGCACGCTCGACGACTTCGCCCTCGCGGCACGCAGCGCCACGCCGGGCGCCGGCGGCACGATCTACATGACGTACCAGGCAGACACGGCCGGCTATCGTTACGCCGGCGACCTCCGCCTGAATCGCGTCGACTACGCCCTGCTCTCCGGGCAGGATGCCCTGGGCGCCGGCGCGTTCAACGGGAAGTTCTCCGGGGGAAAGGCGCGCGAGAGCACCTTCACGCTGGAAGGCGAGGCGCCGCGCGTCGCGCTCTTCAACACCCGGTTGCGCCGCGTGCAGGTCGCCGCGCGAGGGGAGGGGGATCGCTACGACGTCAGCCTCTCCGTCGATAACGACTCCATCCGCGCCCGCGTCAACATGGAATACGAATCGCGGGACTCCATGACCGCCATACGCGGCCGCGGCGAGCTGCACCTCGACACGTGGGACGCGTGGGCGCCGGCGCTCTTCGCGCGGGGAGAGTCCGTCGACGCGCGCTTCGACGGGGAATGGACGGAGGGACGCGACACCTGTCACGCGGCGCTACTGGTCGCGTCCCTCGATTACTCCAGCGAGCGCGGCAAGGTCGCCATCGACACGATCCGCTTCACGCACGACGCGGGGCGTGACGACGGGAAGACAACCCTCGCCTCGGACCTGATCGACGCGGAGCTGACGGGAAACTACCGGCAGCTGCAGCCGGAAACGCTCTGGAAGTACCTCCTCTCAACCTATTTCCCCTCGATAGAGAAGGACAAGCAACCGCCCCTCCGCGAGTTCGACTTCGCTTGCTCTGTCACCATGAAAAGGCTCAACGATCTCCTCCCGCTCGTCCTCCCCGGCCTCTCCCTCGCGGACGAGGCGACCCTCGCCGCGCGGCACGACAAGGCAGGCAATATCCACCTGGAGTTCACCGCCGACTCGGTCGGCTGGGAGAAGTTTCACCTCGCCGGGCCGCGGCTGCGCGTCGACGGGGACAGGGATTCCGTCGAGAGTACCTGCACGGCGGAGCAGCTGCATTACGAACCCGTCGGCAGGATCTATAACCTCCGCGAGGTGACAAGGGTACGACCCGATCGCGTCGCGAGTGAACTCACGTGGAATAACTGGGGACGGGAGACGTATAGCGGCGCGCTCTCCCTCGACCTTGGCCTCTCGCGCTACGGCGACCGCCACGTGACGCAGCTGCTCGTGCATCCCGGCGTGATCATCATCGGGGATACCGTGTGGAAGGTGGAACGGTCGCTCGTCCTCAAGGAGCGCGATAATTACTTTATTAATAACTTCGAGATCCGTCACGATGACCAGCTCTTCCGCCTCAAGGGACGCGTCGGGGAAAGCCCGCGCGACACGCTGCTCGTGCAGTGCGAGAATCTCGAGATCGCCGACCTGAACCGCGTGTTGCTGGGGAATCGCGTCCCGCTCACCGGGATTCTCAACGGACACGTGCGCGTGCAGGACTTCTACCGCGACCGGCTCGTCCACGCGAACGTCGAGCTGTCCAGGTGGGGGATCGCGGGGGACACGCTCGGCACGCTCAACGCCCATTCCTACTGGGATGCCCGGCAGAAACGGCTGCGCCTCGATATCGCCAATCACGTCAATGACCGCGTGCCGGTCTCCGCGAACGGGTATTATAACCCGTCCACGAACGATCTCTACTTGCAGTGCATCCTCTCGTCGCTCGACGCGAGGCAGGTCACGAGCTATATCCCCGGCGTCGAGGAGACCGGCAGCGGGAGTATCTCCGGGATCGTTACCCTGCAAGGGCCTTCCCACGCGCCGCTCCTCGATGGCTACTTGCAGTTTGACCGGGTAACCGTCCCCGTCGAACCCCTGCACACGACGTTTACCATCAACGATCGCGTCGAGATCAAGGAGAACCGCGTGCTCTTCGATCGCCTGAAATTGCAGGATGATAATAGTAACGCCGTCGGCATGTCCGGCTATTATGACATCGTGAAGGGACACCACGACGTTAACCTGCTGTTTAAAGATTTCTTGATCCTCAACGCGCCAACCACGTGGCAGGAGGCCGTGCACGGGCAGGTCGCCATATCGGGAAGGGCAAGGATGCACGACCCGGCGGGCGTCCCGACCGTCGTCGCTAACTTGAAGACCGGCCGCGGGTCGCGCCTGTTTGTCCCGCTGGAGAGCACCGGGCTGGAAGACGAGTACAACTTCCTGCACTTCATCAACGCGTCCCGCGGCGACGCGCGTGCCCCCGCCCCCGGACGACGGCGACAAACCCTCTCGCCCGCCGCCTCGCTCGACCTGAACGTCGCGATCGAGATCACGAACGACCTCGAGCTGCAGCTCATCCTCGACCCCACCGTCGGCGATATCCTCAAGAGCATCGGGCACGGCAACCTCCGCCTGTCGCTCGAAAAGGATAAGCAGATGAACCTCTTCGGGGAGTACGTCATCGAGCAGGGAGAGTACCTCTTCACGATGGGTAACCTCGTCAACAAGCAGTTTATCCTGCACTCCGGAGGACACATCGAGTGGAACGGGAGCCTCACGAACGCGACCATCGACGTCACCGCGCTGTATCCCCTGCGCACCGCCCTCGGCGATCTCGTGCAGAATGCCGTCAGCGACTGGGACACGCGCGATTACAGCACCAAGGTGCCCGTCGAGTGCACCCTCCACCTCACCGAGAATCTCATGAACCCCACGATTAACTTCGGCATCGAGTTCCCCTCCCTCGATACCCGCACGCGCAGCACCTTGCAGAGCCTCCTCGATAGTCCCGACGAGATCAACAAGCAGGTCTTCGCCCTCCTCCTCATGAACCGCTTCTACCCGCGGGACGCGGAGGAGATCATGATCCGCGACGCCGGCTACCAGACGGGCGTCGCCACCGCCAGCGAGATGCTCTCCCGGCAGTTCTCCCGCTGGCTCTCCCGCCTTACCTCTAACCTCGACATCGGCGTCGCCTACCGCCCCGGCGACCGCGAGACGAATAACGAGTTCGAGATCGCGCTCTCCACCCGCGTCTGGAATAACCGCATCTCTATCTCCGCGAACGGGAACGTCATCGACGGCACGAAAGGGTCCGGACAAACGCCCGTCACCGGTGATTTCGATGTCGACGTGAAGCTGAACCCGCCGGGAACGCTCAAGTTGAAGGCGTATTCTCATACCGATAACAAGATCACGTATAACGCGACAGAAACGGTGCAGGGGATCGGCGTCTCTTACCAGGAGTATTTCGACACGTTCAGGGAACTCCTCCGGAATTACCTGGGACTGTTCAAGAATAAAAAACCACGTGAGAAGTAAACACGATGTAATACCAATAAACAAAACAAGAAAATGAAACCAATCGACTACATTCAACGCGAGGCCCGTTACGGCGCTCACAATTATCACCCGCTTCCCGTCGTGCTACGGGAAGGGAAAGGCATTTACCTCTGGGACATCGAGGGGAAACGTTATTTCGATTTCCTCTCCGCCTATTCCGCCGTCAACCAGGGGCACTGCCACCCGCGCATCGTCCGGGCCATGACCGAGCAGGCGGCGCTGCTCACCCTCACCTCCCGCGCCTTCTACAACGACGTCCTCGGCGAGTGGGAGGAGTACGTCACGCGCTACTTCGGCTACGACAAGGTGCTCCCCATGAACACCGGCGCCGAGGCCGACGAGACCGCCCTCAAGCTGTGCCGCCGCTGGGCGTACGACGTCAAGGGGATCGCGCCCGATCGCGCCCGGATCATCGTCTGCGACGGTAACTTCCACGGGCGCACGATCACCATCGTCGGTCTCTCCGACGATCCCTCCTCCTACGCCGGCTTCGGCCCCTTCACGCCGGGTTTCACCCGCGTTCCCTACAACGACATCCCCGCCCTCGAGCGTGCCCTCGAGGATCCCGACGTCGCCGGGTTCCTCCTCGAACCCATCCAGGGCGAGGCCGGCGTCTACGTCCCCGACCCGGGCTACCTGCGCGAGGCCGCCGACCTCTGCAAGGCGCGACGCGTGCTCTTCCTCGCCGACGAGGTGCAGACCGGCATCGCCCGCACCGGCAAGATGCTCGCCTGCGATCACGAGGAGGTCCGCCCCGACATCCTCATCCTCGGCAAGGCCCTCTCCGGCGGCGCCATGCCCGTCTCTGCCGTCCTCGCCGACGACGAGATCATGCTTACCATCAAGCCCGGCGAGCACGGCTCCACGTACGGCGGCAATCCCGTCGCGTGCCGCGTCTCCATCGCCGCCCTGCAGATCATCAAGGACGAGAACCTCGTCGAGAACGCCCGCTGCCTCGGCGAGATCTTCCGCCGCGAGATCGGCGCTATCACCTCCGATCGCGTCGAGCTGGTACGCGGAAAGGGTCTCCTCAACGCCGTCGTCATCCGCCCCAGCGGCAACGAGACCGCCTGGGACGTCTGCTTGAAGTTGCGCGACAACGGTCTGCTCGCCAAGCCCACGCACGAGCACATCATCCGCTTCGCCCCGCCGCTCGTCATCACCGAGCCGGAGCTGCGCGAGGCCATCGACATCATCAAGAAAACCATCAGCGACCTCGACGCCCGGTAAACCGCCGCGCGACAGGCCCTCCCCCGCACCCTGACCAGGCAGGGGGAAAATGTTTTCCCCCTGCACCCCCTCCAGCCCGTAGCACGGGCAGGCATTAAGCTGGCCACGCGTGACGGGGGG
>JAIRKS010000066.1 GCA_031259905.1 Odoribacteraceae bacterium | reverse complement strand
CGTCCCCCCGTCACGTCCGTCCGGTTTTTTGCCCGCCCATGCTAATGGGCTGGAGGGGGTGCAGGGGGAAACCATTTTCCCCCTGCCTGGTCAGGTGGGGGGGAGGAAGGTTCGTTGTATTTCGAGGAATGTCGGCAGGTCAAGGCGCGTCTGTCCTGGACGCGGCACTGTCGCTTTTCCCGGTCTCCCGCGGGATCTTGCTTCGCCAGAGCGGGAGTGCCAGTAGAGCGATGATCGCGCCGCTCCCCAGGAGGAGGAAGTCGATGTTTACCGCGTCGCCCAGGGGGCCGAAGATTAACATTCCCGCGGGTGTCACGAGCGTGGCGATCATGACGAAGATGCCGAAGAAGCGTCCCGTGTATTCAGGCGCGACGCTGGTCTGGAAGATGGTCGTGCCGGGGGTGAAGTACAAGGGGATGCACGTTCCGAGGAAGAACATCGCCGCCAGGTACCACCAGAAGTTGTCCAGCACGCCCAGCAGGATGATTCCCGTGCCGTTGAGCACGCACGCCCACGCCATGACGCGGAGCTTGTCGCGGAAGTCGCCCCGGAGGCCGATGGCAATGCCGCCAAGCATCATTCCTGCCGAGAAGGCGATTTCTATGGCGGTCAGTCGCCATACTCCCGTGCCGAAGTCGCGCGCGACTTGCAAGGGGGTCAGGAAGGCCGCGGGCGAGATCATCACGTGTAGAACGGTGGTGATCAGGAGGAGTCGCTTGATGAATTTTCGTGTCCGGATGTACCGGAAGCCCTCGCGGAGGTCGTGGAAGTAGTTTTTGGCGGAAGGGGGGGGCGCGACGGCGGTTTGTCTCGCGGGTGTTTTCACGAAGAAGTAAAGGATGGTGATGCCCGCGGCGGCCGTGATCACGTCGACGAGGAATACCGTCTGGAAGGGCATGAACGTGAGCAGCGCGCCGCTCGCCGCGGGGGAGACGAGCTGGATGAATGATTGTATGCTGGTGTTGATGCCGTTTACCTTGACGAGGTGTCCCGGCGGGGTGATGTCCGGGATGAACGCGCTGACGGCCGGCACTTGTATTCCTTGGCCCAGGGCACGCGCCGCGGCGCAGGCGAATAGTATCCAGGTGGATTCGCGTCCGAGCATGTAGAACGCGGCGACGGCTAACGTCACGAGCGCGATGCCGCCGTCGGCGAGGTTGATGAGTTTTTTACGGTCGTGACGGTCTGCCCACGCGCCGCCGAAGGGGGAGATGATGAATGTCGGCAGGATGCCAACGATGACGTAGAGCGTCATCGCCGCGCCCGATCGCGTGGCCAGCGTGATGTGCCACATGATGGCGTATTGCACGAGCATGGAGCCGAATAGCGTGATGGCTTGCCCGGCGAGGAATAACGTGACGTTTCGTTTCCAGGTTGTTTGTTTCATGTGTCCACTTTTCTGTTTCCCGCGCGCGACGAGGGGGGGCGTGACGTGCCGTTCGCTTTCGAGCCGGTGCACGGGGTGACGGGTTTTCCTGGTGTTTGTTTTTCGCGGGTGTTTTCCCGCTGGCGTGGCGGTTTTGTTTCTTGCTGTTTTGCTGTTTTACCTGGCCAGGAGTGCCGCGTGTTTCACGATGAGTTCCCCGAAGAGGGTGTTCGCCCAGGCGAACCAGCGGCGGGTGAATCGCGCGGGGTTGTCCTTGTGGAAGGATTCGTGCATGAAGCCGGTGTCGGCGTCGGTGTCGCGAAGGACGCGGATGGCGCGGGTGATTTCCTCGTCGCTGTTGCTTGTCATGGCGCGCGCGATGATGCTCATGGGCCATATCATGTCGTGCCCGATGTGCGGTCCCCCGATTCCCTCGGCGGCTTTTCCCCGGAAGAAGTAGGGGTTTCCCGTGCTCCATACGAGCTCGCGGGTGTTCCGGTAGACGGGGTCGGCGGGGTCCACGGCCCCGAGGTAGGGGAGGGAGAGCAGGCTGGGGATGTTGGCGTCGTCGGTAAGGTAGGCGTTCCCGAAGCCATCGACCTCGTAGGCGTATACTTTTCCACGGGTGGGGTGGTTGACGATGGCGTGTTGCTCGACGGCGGCTTGTACCTCGTCGGCTAGTTTTTCGCAGTGATTGGCGAGGTGCGCGTCGCGGGTGACGTTTCTCGATATTTCGGCGATCTGTCGCAGGGAGACGATGGCGAACAGGTTGGAGGGTACGAGGAAGCCGAAGGTGGTGGCGTCGTCCGATGGGCGGAAGGTGGAGACGATCATCCCGACGGGGTTGACCGGGTGCCCGTGCCCGTCGTTGCAGACGGTGTCGAGTTGTCTTTCGGTTTTTCGCATGAAGGAGTACGGGCCGTGTCCCTCTTTTCGTTGTTGTTCCCGGAAGGTCTGTAACACGAGTCGCGCGGCTTCTTTCCATTCCGCGTCGAAGATGCTTGTGTCCCCGGTTGTTTTCCAGTAGTGGTAGGCGAGCCGCGCGGGGTAGCAGAGGGAGTCGATTTCCCACTTGCGCTCGTGTATGTACGGTTTCATTCGCGTGATGTCCGACGCCCACTCGCTTGGTTTGTCTTCCCGCGTGAAGCTGTTCGCGTAGGGATCGAGAAGGATGCAGCGCGTTTGTCTGTTAATCACCCCGGCGAGGAGGAGGCGTAGCGGCTCGTCCCGCGTGCAGAGGGGGATGTATGGCCAGACTTGCGCGGCGGAGTCCCGTAGCCACATGGCGTTGATGTCTCCCGTGATCACGAAGGTGTCCGGTCTCCCGTTTTCTACCCGGAAGTCGACGGTGGTGTCCAGGGTGTTCGGGAAGCAGTTTTCAAACATCCAGGCGAGCTTGGGGTCTTTTAGTTTTGATTTGGTTGTCGCGATCAATTCTTCTACCGCCCGCGAGGTGAACTTGCGGTCGGCCAGCGGCGGTCGCTTGCTTTCGAACTTTCCCGTGTTGGCCAGCGCGTGTTTCAGGGGTGTCGCGTTCACGGCTGTGGCAGCCAGGAGTAGTCCTCCTTTTTTCAAGAAGTCTCTTCGTGTGGTCATGGGGTTAAAATTCTTCTCGTGTGGTCATGAGGTTAAAATTCTTCTTTTACGCCTTCGATTTGCTCGACGTTCAGGTCGCTTTCGTTGCTGTTCGCGACGATGTCGTAGTGTGGAAGCGGGTTTTTGAGTAGCTGTAGGTTTCGTTTCCGGTGGTTGTAGACGTCCGTGGCGAGGTACAGGGCGTTCCTGAATCCCTGTTCGTCGGCGACGCCTTGCCCCACGATGTTCCATCCTGGCGTGTCGAGGGAGAAGGCGCATACCCCGGGCACGCCGGTGACGTATGCCGCACCGGTAGTTTCCGACAGCAGGTGGAAGGGGATCATCCCCTGGTCGTGGTACATGGCGAGGACGGCGTCGAATTTTTCGTGGGTGTGCTCGAAGAAAAAGCGGTCGGCCGGGAACGGTCCCACGGCCATGATGCCGTGTTGCCGTGCCTGCTCGATGGCCGGGATGATGATGTTGGTTTCTTCTTCTCCTGTTTTCCCGGGTAGCGAGTTCAGGGACAGTACCGCGATTTTCGGCTTGGAGATGGAGAAGTCGATTTTCAGGCTACTGTTTAGCATTTGTAGTTTCCTGCCGAGTTTTTTCATCGTGACGTGTTGTGGCACGTCCTGTAAATTCACGTTTTCCGTGACGAAGGCTATTTTCACGTGCTCGTTGACCAGGATGGTCATGATTTCCGGTACGTTGTAGCATTTCGCGAGGTAGTCGGGGAAGTTCCTGGCTCCTGCTTGCGCGAAGCTTTCTTCGCCTTGCGGGGCCATGATGACGATGTCTATCTCGTTTTTATCGAGGTGGTGTAACGCGCGATTTAGCGCGGTAGTTGCCGCGAGCGCGGATTCTGTTGATTCTTTCCCGAATTCTACCTTGATGTCGTCGTCCACGCAATGGAGGATGTTCGCTCGTTTCGCGTTGGTCTCTCCCGGTGTATTGACCGGGTTGAGGCTGGTGCTTTCCACGTTTAGTACCTTGCGGTAGTAGGCCGCTACCTTCGGCGAGCCGTAGAGGATCGGCGTGCATATCTCGCATATCCGGTTTTCGAGTAATAGTTTTATTATTAGCTCGTATGCCACGCTGTTCACGTCCCCGTGCGTGATACCTACTTTCAGTTTATTTTCCATCTCACAAAATCATTGATTATTTTCACGAAGATGAAAAAAACGCGAGTGATAAACTATCGCTCGCATTTTTATCTATCCTCTTCTTTCAGGGCGTTGGGAAGGGCCTCCCCGGTGGTGATCGTGTCCTCTTCCCTCGTTCTCCTGTCTCTCCGGTTTTGGTAGCAGCACCTTGCGGGAGAGCTTGTACTTGCCCGTCTTGGGGTCGATGTCGATCAGTTTCACCGAGATTTTTTCTCCTTCTTTCAGGGCATCTTCCACCTTTTCGAGTCGCCTGTGTTCGATCTCGGAGATGTGCAGTAGCCCGTCTTTCCCCGGCACGAACTCGACGAAAGCGCCGAACGAGGTAATACTCTTCACGACTCCCTCGTAGATCTCTCCCACTTCCGGTTTGGCGGCGATGGCTCTCACCCGCCCGACGGCGATGGCTATCGACTCCGCGTTGGTCGCCGAGATAGTCACGATGCCGACGTTTCCCTCTTCCTCGATGACGATAATGGCGCCGGATTTTTCCTGGATGTCCTGGATGATCTTCCCGCCGGGGCCGATGATAGCGCCGATCTGGTCCTTGTCTACCGTTAGCGTCACCATGCGCGGAGCGTGCGGTTTCAGGTCGGGACGCGGTGCGGGCAGCGTCTTCGTGATGATATCCATGATATGGAGTCGTCCTTGCCTTGCCTGTTCCAGTGCTTTTTCCAGGATCTCGTAAGGCAGCCCGTCGACTTTAATATCCATTTGCGTGGCGGTGATCCCGTCGACGGTGCCGGTGACCTTGAAGTCCATGTCGCCGAGGTGATCTTCGTCGCCCAGGATGTCCGACAGGACGGCGTACTTGGCGCATCCTTTGTCCGTGATCAGCCCCATCGCGATGCCCGCTACCGGTTTCGAGATCGGGATGCCGGCGTCCATCAGCGCCAGGGTGCCGGAACAGACCGTCGCCATAGAGGAGGAGCCGTTCGACTCGAGGACGTCCGAGACGATACGTACCGTGTAGGGGTAATCCCGCGGCATTACCGCTCGGAGGGCGCGATGTGCCAGGTTACCGTGTCCCACCTCGCGCCGCCCGACGCCGCGGGTAGGCCTTGCCTCGCCGGTGGAGAAGGGGGGGAAGTTATAGTGGAGCAGGAATTTTTCCTTGCCTTGTTCCGTGGCCTCGTCGACGATTTTCTCGTCCAACTTGGTGCCCAGCGTGGCTGTCGCGAGGGCTTGTGTTTCGCCGCGGGTAAATATTGCCATGCCGTGCGGGCCGGGTAGCGTGCCTGCTTCGCACCAGATCGGGCGGATCTGGTCGGTAGAACGCCCGTCGAGGCGTAGTCCCTCGTCGAGGATCATCCGGCGCACGGCTTCCTTCTCCACGTCGTGATAATAGCGCCCGACGAGTGTCTTTTTCTCTTCTCTCTCTTCCTCCGGGATGCTCTCCAGGAACTCCTCCCTCACCTGCTCGAAGAGCTGTCCGCGCAACTTCTTGTCCGCGTTGCATTGCCTGGCCACCGCGTATGCCTTGTCGTAACACTTTGCCCACACCTCTTTCCGCAGTTCCTCGTCGTTGTTCTCGTGACAGTAGGTGCGTTTTTCCCGGTTCACGGCGTTGGCCAGTTCGATTTGCACCCGGCATTGCTCCTTGATTGCCTCGTGGGCGACTTTAATCGCGTCCAGCATTACCTTTTCGGAAACCTCCTTCATCTCGCCTTCCACCATCATGATGTTCTCCATCGTGGCGGCCACGATAATATCAAGGTCGGCGTTTGCCAGCGCGCTTTTCTCCGGGTTAATCTTGAACTCCCCGTTGACGCGGGCTACCCGTACCTCGGAGATGGGGCACTGGAAGGGCACGTCGCTTACGGCCAACGCTGCCGAGGCGGCCAGCCCGGCCAGCGCGTCGGGCATCGACTCGTCGTCGCCCGAGTAAAGCGTCACTTGGACGAAGGTCTCCGCGTGATAATCGTCCGGGAACAGCGGGCGCAAGGCCCGGTCAATTAAGCGAGACACGAGGATCTCGTAATCCGACGGGCGTCCTTCCCGCCGGGTGAACCCGCCGGGGAAGCGTCCCACGGCCGAGAATTTTTCTTTGTAGTCCACTGACAGCGGCATGAAGTCCACGTCTTCACCGGCCTCTCGTGCCGACACCACGGTTGCCAGCAGCATCGTGCTGCCCATCGTCAACACGACAGCCCCGTCGGCCTGTTTGGCCAGTTTCCCGGTTTGCAGCGTGATGACCCGCCCGTCTTTTAAGGTAATACTCTTTTCAATTACATTCATACTCTTTGTTTTCAATTAGGACCCGTTTCGTTTACGGTATTCTTTAAATAAAATAGAAGGAGAGGAGGAATAGAAAACAATCCGAAGCAAGCTCCGGATTGTCCGCGTGATTATTTACGTATATTCAATGCTTTAATGAGCGCCCGGTATCTTTCGATATCTTCCCGTTTGGCATAATCCAGCAAGGCTCTACGTTTTCCTACCAGTTTAAGGAGTGACCGTTGCGTGGCAAAATCCTTGCGGTGTTGCTTCAGGTGCTCGGTCAGGTGAGCGATACGGTAAGAAAATAAAGCGACCTGGGACTCGACCGAGCCGGTATCTTTATTGGACTTCCCGTATGTCGAAAAAAGTTCTTCTTTCTTTTCGGATGTCAAGTACATGGTTTTCTCTTTTTTAAAGTCATGATTATTTTCACGTCGCGAATGTATATATTTTCATTGGTTTGAAAAAATCCAGAAAGAGATTTTTTCGCCAGGAGCAACGACGACACTATGCGTGAAATGCGTGCGGGAGGTACAGGGGCGGGGTCTCGAAATTATCTTTACATTCGCGGGGAAATCAAGAAACAAGCACGACGATGAAGATACTATACTTGTTACTGCTGGCGATGCCGCTCGGCGTTGCGGGCCAGCGCCCGAGGGTTGTCTTTGACGCGAAGAGCCACGACTTCGGGAAAATCGAGGCGGACGGGGGCACCGTCACGCGTACGTTCACGTTCACGAACAAGGGCGTCCACCCGGTGCTCGTCATCGATGCGGAAAGCTCGTGCGGGTGCACTGTCACGGGATGGAGCGATCACCCGGTGCTCCCGGGACAAGCGGGCGAGGTAACGGTAACTTTCAACCCGGCCAACCTGCAGGGGAAATTCAGCAAGAAAATCACCGTCTACTTCACGGGCGACCTCTCCGTGCGGTTGAAGATCAGCGGGGAGGTGATCGTCCCGCCCGTGGACGTGTCGATGCGCTACCCGTTTGCCATTGGTTCGCTGAGAGCGAGCGCGGACACCGTCTACCTGCACGCGGGGAAACGCTCGCAGGTCATCCGTTTGTTCAATGCGGGGAAGAGAAAGATCTCTATCACCTCTATCGTGAAACCGAACGATATCACAGTAGACCAGACCCCGGTCGTCCTCCTTCCCGGCTTCCGCGGCGACTTGCTCTTTCTTTACTCGCCGTTGGCGGGGCGGGAACGGGCGGCCGATCGCGTCCTGATCAACACGAGCGAGGGGGTCACGTGGATGGTAAACGTGAACATGTACTCCCCTGCCAATGCTCTACCCAGGTAATTTCGAGGCCAAGATCAAGTTCGACAAGATCAGGCAGCTGATCGCCGGTTACTGCCTCGGCGAGGCGGGACGGGAACTGGTCGACGAGATGACTTTCTCAATCGATGCGGGGACGATACGTGCCGCCCAGGAGGAGACCGCCGAGGCGATGGACATCTGCCGGGTGGAGGTCTCCTTCCCTGCGACAGGCTGCCGGGATGCGCGCCCCTCGCTGGAACGGGCACGCGTGGAGGGGCTTTTTCTCGACGTCGAGGAGCTGGTCGTCCTGAGAAGCTCGCTGGAATCGCTCAACGCCATCCTCCGCTTCTTCAAGGACAAGGAGACGAAATATCCCCGGCTCGCTGCACGGGCGAACGCCGTCCGTTTCTTCCCCTACATTCTCCAGCGCTTGGACGGTATCCTCTCTAAGAACGGGACAGTGAAGGACTCGGCGTCACCCGCGCTGGCCGCTACCCGGCAGGCGATCGCGAGGAAACAAACGGGAATCTCGCGCAGGATGCAGGCACTGCTGCAAAAAGCACGGGACGAGGGATGGGCCGACAAGGATAGCGAGCTGGCCGTGAGGGACGGGCGTGTGGTCATTCCTGTTCCGTCTGCCTTCAAGCGAAAAATCGGGGGTATCGTGCATGACGAGTCGGCCACCGGGAAAACCTCCTACATCGAGCCGGCCGAGATCATCGAGACGAATAATGAAATCAGGGAGTTGCAGGGCGAGGAAAGACGGGAGATCACGCGTATCCTCAGACAGTTCTCCGCCGACCTTCGGCCTTACATCCCCGACGTGCTCTCGTCGTGTGACTTCCTGGCCTTCGTCGACTTCACGCGGGGAAAGGCACGCTTTGCCCTGGACGTGGATGCGGTCGCGCCTCCCTTCAACGACACCCCCTCCGCACGGTGGCATCACGCCAGGCACCCGCTGCTCCTCCTGGCACTCCGGGCGGCGGGAAGGGAGGTCGTGCCCCTCGACCTGGAAATGAATGAGAGGCAACGGCTCATCCTGATCTCCGGGCCAAACGCCGGGGGAAAATCGGTGTGTCTGCAGACGGTTGGACTGTTGCAGTACATGTTCCAGTGCGGGATACCCGTCCCCGTGGAGGACGACAGCCGCTTTGGTATCTTCGAGAATATCCTGATCGACATCGGCGATGAGCAGTCCATCGAGAACGACCTGAGCACGTACAGTTCTCACCTGATCAACATGAAGTATTTCACGCGGCACGCTGACGCCCGCTCGTTGGTGCTGATCGACGAGTTCGGCGCCGGGACGGAACCCGTGCTAGGAGGGGCGATCGCCGAGGCCATCCTGAACGCCATCAACAAGAAGGCCGTCAAGGGCATCATCACCACGCACTACGCGAACTTGAAGCATTTCGCTGCCTCCACTGACGGGATCGTCAACGGGGCCATGCTCTACGATGCGGGACGGATGACGCCGCTCTTCAAACTGGAAATAGGTACTCCCGGGTCCTCTTTCGCCTTCGAGATCGCCAGGAAAATCGGACTGCCGGCGGAGATCCTCGACGAGGCCACCGGGAAAATAGGGGAGGAACGCGTGAATTTCGACAAGCACCTGAAGGAGATTATCCGCGATAAACACTACTGGGAAGAAAAAAGAAAACGTGTACACCAGGAGGAAAAACAGCTGGATGAGGTGCTGCAAGAGTACCGGCGAGCGCTGGAAGAAACCATCAGGCTCAGGAAGGACATCCTGAAAGAGGCCAGGGAGAAGGCAAGGGAGATCGTTCGCGGAGCCAACAGTTCCATCGAGTCCACCATCCGGGAAATCAAGGAGAGCCAGGCCGACAAGGAACGGACGAAACAGGCCAGGTTAACGCTCGAGGAGGAAAAGAAACGACTATTGGAGGTCGACGAGGAAGAGAAACAATTGCAACGGCGTGTCGAGCAACTCGAAAACAGGGAAAAACGAAAAAATGAACGGGAGAAACGGCGCACCACTATCCCCGCCGCCGCGAAGCGTCCCGAAAAACGCGAGAGCGACGCGCTCGCCAGGGGGGATCTCGTGCAGCTGGATAACAAGACCGTCGGGGAGGTCATCGAGGTTACCGCAAAAAGCGTCGTCGTGGCTCTCGGCGGCCTCGTCACGACCGTCAAGCCGGGGAGGTTGACCAGGATATCCGGCACGCGGGCAAGGGAGATCACCAGGGAAAAGCCGCGAACGAATTACTCGAATTATCTCGAGACCGTAGACCGCGTGCGGGCCGGCTTCAAGGCGGAGATCGACCTCCGAGGGTTACGCGGCGACGAGGCTATCCAACGGGTCGTCACGTTTATTGACGACGCCGTCATGCTCGACGTCAGGGAGCTGCGCGTGTTACATGGCACCGGTACCGGGGCGCTCAAGCAGCTCGTTCGTGACTATCTCCTGACCAATCCCTTTGTCGTCCACCTCGATGACGAGCATGTCCAGCATGGCGGGGCCGGGGTCACGCGTGTCACTCTCGGGAAATGACCCGGGAGAATTGAACGAGAAATACACGAAAAAAGAAGTCTCGATAAAAAAGACCGGGCATGCGGGCGCTTCAAGGAGGAGTGATGTCGATGAGCGCGAGGATGCTCTTGATCCATTCAACGTATGCCTCGTGGCGCAACCGGTTGTAGCGGAAATAAGCGAAGTGCTTTCTTTCTCGCAATTTTCTCTCGCGTGCTTTTTTCTCTCGTGCTTTTCTTTCTCTTGATGTTTTCATGGTCGTGTTTTTAATTGATGAATGATTTAGATAGATATGATTGCTCGAATGTTATGTTGTTCTTCACCGGGGGGAACAAC
>JAIRKS010000152.1 GCA_031259905.1 Odoribacteraceae bacterium | reverse complement strand
TGTGTTTAAAAGAATATCCCGGATCTGCAAATCCTCAGGCGTAAAAATCCTTAAAGCTTCAATCTGCTTCATGTTAATTGTTTTATGATGTTGATAATTCATGTATCGTGTTCTTTTGGTACATTATGTTTCGTGATTTTTATCTCACGGGGCGAATGTAGCGACTTTTTTCTTACCAAAAAATAATTCCCCCTCGTTTTCTGATTATTTTTTTTGCGTCCTTTTCACTTCGCCCGTCAGCGCGTCCGGCGGCGTCCCGCGGGCGTCGCTTTTTTTGTTACCTTCGCGGGCATTAAATGATCGAGCATGAGTGATAATACATTATTAGACAAGTTAGGGGTGTTTCACGCGCGTTTCCACGAGATCGAGCAGCTGATTACCGACCCGGGCGTGATCCGGGACATGCCGCGGTTCGTGAGGCTGAACAAGGAGTATCGCGAGCTGGAGCAGATCGTGGAGGCGGGGAAGGTGCTGGAGAACGGCTTGAAGGCGCTCGACGAGGCGAGGGAGATCCTCGAGCACGAGGACGACAAGGAGCTAAAGGAGATGGCCGCGGGGGAGATCGAGGAGCTGAAGGCGAGCATCCCGGCGTGGGAGACGAGGATCAAGCTGCTGCTCGTGCCGGCAGACCCGGAGGATGACAAGAACGCGATCCTGGAGATCCGCTCCGGGACGGGAGGGGACGAGGCGTGTATCTTCGCCGGCGATCTCTTCCGCATGTACGCCAGGTTCGCCGAGGCCAAGCACTGGAAGATGGAGGTGACGAACACGAGCGAGGGCACCGCGGGGGGATTCAAGGAGATCGTGGCGAATATATCGGGGAACGGCGTCTACGGCGTCATGAAGTACGAGTCGGGGGTACACCGCGTGCAGCGCGTCCCCGCCACGGAGACGCAGGGGCGCGTGCACACGTCGGCGGCGACGGTGGCCGTGCTCCCGGAGGCCGAGGAGGTGGACGTGGAGCTGAACCCGGCGGATATCCGGAAGGACACGTTCTGCTCGTCGGGGCCGGGAGGGCAGTCCGTGAACACGACCTACTCGGCGATCCGCCTGACGCACGTGCCGACGGGGATCGTCGTGACGTGCCAGGACGAGAAGTCGCAAATCAAGAACCTCGCCAGGGCCATGACCGAGCTGCGCTCGCGCATCTACGCCATCGAGCGGCAGAAGCACGCGGACGAGATCGCGTCGAGGAGGAGGACGATGATCTCCACGGGGGATCGTTCCGCCAAAATTCGCACGTACAATTTCCCGCAGGGGCGCGTCACCGATCACCGGGTGAACTTCACGCTCTACAACCTCCCCGCGGTCATGGACGGGAACATCGACGAGATCATCGAGCGGTTGCAGATCGAGGAGAACATGGAGCGCTCGCGGGAAAGCGGTTTCTAATCATAAATCAACACGAGCATGAATTACACGGAGCTGGAAGCGCGCGTCAGGGAGAAACGATCGTTCCTGTGCGTGGGCCTGGACACGGACGAGGAGAAGATCCCCCGTCACCTGGCCGTCGAGGAAGACCCGACGTTCGCCTTTAACCGGGCGATCGTCGAGAGCACCGCGCCGTTCGCCGTCGCCTACAAGTTGAACACGGCCTTCTACGAGTGCCGCGGCGCGGCGGGCTGGCGGTCGATGCAACGGACGGTGGAGTATATTAAGGAGAACCACCCGGATCTCTTCGTGATCGCCGACGCCAAGCGCGGGGACATCGGGAATACCGCCGGGATGTACGCGCGGGCGTTCCTGGAGGAGATGCCGTTCGACGCGATCACGGTGGCCCCGTACATGGGCGAGGATTCGGTGATCCCCTTCACGCGGCACGCGGGGAAGTGGGTGATCCTCCTGGCGCTGACCTCCAACAGGGGGGCGTCCGACTTCCAGTTCATGGAGGAGCGGGGGGAGATGCTGTACGAGCGGGTGCTGAGGAGGTCATCGCGATGGGGCGACGCGGGCAACATGATGTACGTCGCGGGGGCCACGAAGGCGGGGATGCTGGCGGGAATCCGCGCGATCGTCCCCGACCATTTCCTGCTGGTGCCCGGCGTGGGGGCGCAGGGGGGAAGCCTGGAGGAGGTCGCCCGCCACGGGATGAACGACCACTGCGGGCTGCTCGTGAACTCGTCGCGCGGGATCATCTTCGCCGACGCTACCAGGGATTTTGCCCGCGGGGCCATGCAAGAGGCCAGGGCGTTGCAACGGGAAATGGAGGCGCTGCTCGCGGCCTACCCGTTCACGGGTCAGGAGACCTAAATCAACTCGTAACTATAACAAGGAAGTGGCGCGTTCAGGTAATGCAGGACGCGCTCCTGGTCGATGCCGTCCAGCGGGTGCCCGGCGTGCCCGAAGGTCGCCTTGATCCCCGCGTGGACAAAATAGACCGCCCGGTCGATGGCCTCCGGGAGGGTGTCGCCGTTCAACAGGCAGCCGGTGATCGCGCTGGCGAACGCGTCGCCCGTGCCGGGATAGGAGGCCGGCACGTGCTCGCACGTCACGCGCCACGTTCGTCCCTCCTTCCCGTCGCGGGCGAGCGTCGCGTCGCGCCCGTTCACCCCCGGCGCCGAGGTGATGATCACGCGTTCAGGCCCCGTCGCGCACAGCTCCTCGCACCAGCGCGCCGCCTCTCCCGCGGGGATGTCCGCGCGCGGGTCGCGTCCCAGCAAGAGGGCCGCCTCCGTCAGGTTCGGCGTGATCACCCCGGCACGCGCGCACAGCCGCCTCATTCCCGCCACCATCCCGGCGGTCATCCCGGGGTACAGCGCCCCGTGATCCCCCAGCACGGGGTCGACGACGATAAAATTCCGCTCGTTCCCGAAGTCGCGGAAGAACCCCTCCACGACCTCCATCTGTCGCTCCGAGGCGAGGTACCCGGAGTAGATCGCGTCGAACGATAATCCCAGCGACTTCCAGTGCGCGATCGCCTCGCTCATGAACCCCGTCAGGTCCAGCGAGCGGAAGCCGGCGAACTCGCTGTGCGCCGACAGCACCGCCGTCGGCAACGGGCAGACCTGGTAGCCCATGCACGAGAGCACCGGGATCACCACCGTCAACGAGGCGCGCCCGTAGCCCGACAGGTCATGTATCGCGGCGACTTTCTTCATCCTGGTAAAGGTACCGTTTGATGCTCCGCTTCGGGGTCTTCTCGAACTCGTCCACCTGGACGATGAAGCGGGTCACCTGGCTATACGCCGGCAGGGTATGATTCAGCTGTTGCCGGTTATCCTCCATGATCTTTTCCAGCTCCCCCGGCGACTCTTTCCCGTCCGCCGCCAGCGCCTCCGCGTCCGGGCAGACGAGGGCGACGATCTTGTGATCGCGTTCCGTCACGATCGCCTCGCTCACGTACGGCAGCGCGCACAGCCGGTCCTCGATCTCCTCCGGGTAGATATTCTGCCCGTTCGGTCCGAGGATCATGTTCTTGCATCGTCCTTTAATAAAGAGGTAGCCGTCGGCGTCGATCAGGCCGAGATCCCCCGTGTGCATCCATCCGTCGGCGGTAAACACGGCCCTCGTGGCCTCCTCGTTCTTGTAATAGCCCGTCATCAGGTTATCTCCCCGCGCGAGGATCTCCCCCACGACCCGCGCCGGGTCGGGCGAGTCAATCTTCAGCTCCATGCGCGGCACGGTCTTCCCGCAGGAGCCTTTCCTGGTGGTCGCCCACCCGTCGTAGGAGAGGATAGGCCCTGCCTCCGTCATGCCGTAGCCGACGGTGTACGGGAAGCGGATCGCGTGCAGGAAGTCCTCGACCTCCTTGTTCAGCGCGGCCCCGCCGACGATCAGCTCCTTGAAGTTGCCGCCGAACGCGCTGACGACTTGCCGGCAGATCGCCGCGCGCACGCGGGACTTGACCACCGGCACGCGCAGCAGTACCTTCATCCACGGGCGCTCCACTACCGGGAATACCCGCTTCCGGATGATCTTCTCGATGATCAACGGCACCGAAACGATCAGGTTCGGCTTGATCCGCGCGAAGGATTCGGCGATGATCTGCGGCGACGGCGTGCGCGTCAGGAAGAATACCTGCGCGCCGCTGGCAAACTCGTAGATGAACTCGAAGGCCATCCCGTACATGTGCGCCATCGGTAGCATCGAGATGACCCGCTCGCCGGGCATCTCGCCGAACACCCCGAAGGCGAAGAGCAGGTTCGACCACAGGCTGCGGTACGGCAGCATCACGCCTTTCGGCGCGGTCGTCGTCCCGGAGGTGTAATTGATGATGGCGAGGTCGTCGAGGTTATCCCTCCGGTACGACACCGAGGAGGGGAGGAACCGCTCCGGGAATTTCTTCCCGAACAGCTCGTTGAGGCTCGCGCGTGCCGTCACCAGCGCCTCGTTCCTCGAGCAGGTGACGGAGAAGTCCTCCAGGCTGATCACTCCCTCCACGCCGGGCATCTCTCCCGCGTCGAGGTGTTTCCACACCGCGCATCCCGCGAAGAGCAAGCGTGCGTCGGAGTGATTGACCAGCGCGTGCACGTTTCCCGGCGTGAAATCGTTCAGGATCGGGACGGCAACGGCCCCGTACGAGAGGGTAGCGAAGAACGCGATCCCCCAGTTCGTCATGTTGCGCCCGCAGAGGGCGATCTTGTCTCCCCGTTGTATCCCGGAGTGTTCGAAGAGGATGTGTAACTTCTCGATCTTCCGGGCGACGTCCTTGTAATTACAGTTTACCCCCTTGAAATCGGTGAGCGCGGGATTATCCCAGTTCTCGCGGATGCTTTTCTCGATATAAAAAATAAAACTTTCTTCCATGTCGTGTAGATCATTAACCGGGTAGTTGTTTCGGTTCGCGTGGCGCGTGTCCTGGCGCTTCACGGGAGGTCGGCGACGAGCGCCTCGACGAATCCCCCGTAGGAGATCGACGCGCGGTTGTTACTGTTGACGTGAAGGGTGCACCGCCCGTTCTCGTACACGTCGAGCGTGAGCGAGATCACGTCGTTCCCCGCGCGTGTCGAGCACGAGAGCCGCGCGAGTTGCTGGCGCCTCTTCTTGACGATCTTCACGGTGGTTTTGTCGAGCCGCGAGCGCGAGAACTCGAAGCCGCCCCCCTCGCCGTAGGGGAGCGTGTAGCCGCGACCGAAGAAGGGGAGGCGGCCCGTGACGACGCTGTCCTGGAAGAGCAGCTCGCCGCGATTCCCGGAGAGGGAGACGTGTCCCTCGCCGCCGAGGGTGGTGGAGCCGCCGCCCGGCGAGGAGATCGTCACGCTACTATTCCCGGTGGGATACGCGTCGGTCACTTCCACGCGGAAGGTTTTGTTCTTGACCAACGTCGCGATTCGCCCGAAGGCGGTCGTGTCCGTCTTTTCTTTTTTCCTCTCGCTTGCCGCGGACGTGAGGCAGACAAGCAGCGCGCTTGCCGCGAGAATACATCTTAAGGTGTTCATAACTGTTTTCTTTTAAGATTAGCTGGCGCAATATAGACGTTTTTTCCCGGCAAATCAAGAGTACTCCCCCCGCCCGCCCGCCGCGGAGCACCCGGAACGCGTGAAATGTTGGCCAACACCGGGCTAATGTCGGTCAACACCGGGCCAATGTTGGTCAACATCGAGCGAGCATTAGCCTGCATCCCTGGCGTACCGGGCAGCATCCCCGCCGGAATACTCCGCGAGAATACCCCGCCGGGAGTTTCCCGACGGTCTCCCACGGGTTGAAATCCTTTCGTCGGGAGTTGCCGAAAGTATACTCGCGTTAAGAAACCTTTCATCGGGAATTCCCGCAAGTATACATATGTTAAGAGGCCTTTCGTCGGGAATTCCCGAAAGTATACTCATGTTAATAACCCTTTCGTCG
>JAIRKS010000065.1 GCA_031259905.1 Odoribacteraceae bacterium | reverse complement strand
AGGTTGGCGCAGAAGATCACGGAGGAGGGTTCCCCGCCATGTTCCCCGCACACGCCGATCTTTAGCCCCGCCTTCGTGGAGCGTCCGAGCGTGACGCCCATCTCGACGAGCTTGCCTACCCCCTTCTGGTCGAGGATCTCGAAGGGGTCGTTCTTGAGGATTCCCTTTTCGATGTACGTCGGCAGGAACTTCGCGACATCGTCACGCGAGTAGCCGTAAGTCATTTGCGTGAGGTCGTTCGTCCCGAAGGAGAAGAAATCCGCCTGACTCGCGATCTGGTCGGCGGTGAGGGCGGCGCGCGGCACCTCGATCATCGTGCCGACGAGGTATTCGACGCGTGTTCCCTTTTCCTTGAAGACCTGCTCGGCGACGGCGCGGATGAGTTCCGCCTGCACGTCGAGTTCTTTCAACTCGCCGACGAGGGGCACCATGATCTCCGGGCGCGGGTTCTTGCCCTTGAGCTTCAAGTTGCAGGCGGCCTCGATGATGGCCCTGGCTTGCATCTCGGTAATCTCCGGGTAGGTATTCCCGAGGCGGCACCCGCGGTGACCGAGCATGGGGTTGGCCTCGTGCAGGGAGTTCACCTTGGCCGTCACCCTTTCGACGGGGATACCCATCTCGATGGCCATCTCCTGTTGCGAGGGGAGGTCGTTCGGGGTAAACTCGTGGAGCGGCGGGTCGAGGAGGCGCACGGTGACGGGTAGCCCGTCCATAGCCTCGAAAATACCCTCGAAGTCACCCCGCTGGATGGGCAGGAGTTTATCGAGAGCGACGCGTCGTCCTTCCTCGGTTTCGGCGAGAATCATCTCGCGGACGGCCTTGATGCGGTCTCCCTCGAAGAACATGTGTTCGGTGCGGCAGAGTCCGATCCCGCTGGCCCCGAACTCGCGGGCAACCCGCGCGTCGCGTGGCGTGTCGGCGTTCGTCCGGACATGCACGCGGGTATACTTGTCGGCCAGCTTCATGATCTTCTCGAAGTCGGCGGACAATTCGGCGGCGGTGGTTTTGATCTGTCCGGCGTATACTTGCCCCGTGGAGCCGTTGAGGGAGATCCAGTCGCCCTCGCGAATGACCGTGTTCGTGTTTTTGATCTTGAAGCAACGGTTGTCGTAATCCACCTCGATATCCCCGGCGCCGGAGACGCAGCATTTGCCCATCCCGCGGGCGACGACGGCGGCGTGGGAGGTCATCCCGCCGCGGGCAGTCAGGATACCCTCGGAGACGGCCATCCCGCGCAGGTCTTCCGGCGAGGTTTCGAGGCGCACGAGGATGACGTCCTCCTTGCGCGCTTTCCACTCTTCGGCCTCGTCAGCGAAGAAGACGACGCGTCCGCAGGCGGCTCCCGGCGAGGCGGCTAACCCCTTGACGATAGACTTGGCTTTTTTCAGGGCTTCCTTGTCGAAGACGGGATGGAGAAGCTCGTCGAGCTTGTTGGGTTCCATGCGCGTGATGGCTGTTTTCTCGTCGATGAGGCCCTCTTGCAGCATGTCGACGGCCATTTTCACCATAGCGGCGCCGGTACGTTTGCCGTTGCGCGTCTGGAGCATCCAGAGTTTATTGTCCTGTATGGTGAACTCGAGGTCTTGCATGTCGTGGAAATAATCTTCCAGCTTTTGCTGGACGCGGTTCAGCCCGTCGTAGGCGGCCGGCATGGTTTCCTCGAGGGAGGGGTAGTGGGCCGCGCGGACTTCCTCGGTGATGTCCTGCTGGTGTGCCCAGCGGCGCGATCCCTCGATGGTGATGGCCCTCGGTGTACGTGCTCCGGAGACGACGTCCTCGCCTTGCGCGTTGATGAGGTACTCGCCGTTGAAGATGTCCTCACCGGTGGAGGCGTCACGGGTGAAGGCGACGCCGGTGGCGGAGGATTCTCCCATGTTCCCGTACACCATAGCTTGCACGTTCACGGCCGTTCCCCACTCTTCGGGGATTTGTTCTATGCGGCGGTAGAGGATGGCTCTTTCCGTCATCCAGGAGTCGAAGACGGCACAGATCGCTCCCCAGAGTTGCTCCCAGGGGTCGGCGGGGAAGCTCTTCCCGACGCGTTTCTCGACAACTCCCTTGAATCGCGCGACCAGCAGCTGCAGGTCCTCGACGGAGAAGTCCGTGTCGTTCACCGCGCCTTTTTCCTTTTTCAGCCTGTCGATTTCGACCTCGAAGGGGTTGTGTTCTCCCTTCGCGGCGGCCACGCCCATGACGACGTCCCCGTACATTTGCACGAAGCGCCGGTAGGAATCCCAGGCGAAGCGGGGGTTGTTCGATTTCTCGGCGAGGATCTTGACGGTGTCGTCGTTCATCCCGAGATTGAGGACGGTGTCCATCATGCCCGGCATGGATTTCGGCGCGCCGGAGCGCACGGAGACGAGGAGCGGGAATGCCTCTCCTTTCGACCCGAACTTGGCGTTCATGATCTTTTCGGTGGCGGCGATGCCTGCTTTCACTTCATCCACGATGAGTTGTTCGACGGCTGTCCTGCCTTGCCGGTTGTAGATCGTGCATACTTCGGTGGTGATCGTGAACCCGGCAGGAACGGGTACCCCGATCAGGGCCATCTCGGCAAGGTTAGCGCCCTTGCCGCCGAGCAGAGTTTTCATGTCCGCTCTTCCTTCGGCTTTTCCATCCCCGAAGGTGTAAACATACTTTTTGTTCATTTATTTTTAACGTTTAATCCCGTTTCGGCACGGGGAATTTATAATATAATTTATCGTGTTTGCTTGCAAGAAAACTGCCCCCTTGCAAAAGAGGCCCGCGAGGGGTCGCGAAGGTAACTCTTTTATCGAGAACGGGAAATTTCTCTTCACGATTCGTGTCGGGTAAGTTCAAGACCGGGGGATCGCCGGGTGCGAAAGCCTCGAAACCTGCAAGCGTCGTTGCATTCCAGTAAAAAATCCCGAGGTCTTTGTTGCGCGACCTCGGGACATTCGTGATACTGCACGCTCAATCCTTATTTCTCTTCACGTGGTGATACCTCACGAAGACCTCCATAGCCTCGTACTCGGCCATTCCCAGCTTATCGTACAGGTCAGCCGTGTGTCGGTTGCGTTCCTCGGCGCGTTGCCAGAACTCGCGCGGGTCGTCGCCGGGGAAGACGGGGCCGTTATTCTGGGAGCAGTGCCGGTAAATGGACTGTCTCTTGATGGCCAACTCGGAGGGACTAATCGGCACGGCCATGTCGACGCTCTCGATATTCCACTCTTGCCACGCTCCCCGGTACCACCACGTGTAGCACTCCTTGAACCACTCCTCGTCGTGCACCTCGTCGTAGGCCAGCAGGATCGCTTCCAGGCAGACGCCGTGCGTGCCGTGTGGGTCGGCCAGGTCCCCGGCGGCGTATATCTGGTGGGGGCGTATCTCCCGGAGCAGGTCGACGATGATGCGAATATCCTCCGCGCCCAGCGGGTTCTTCTTCTCGGAGCCGGTCTCGTAGAAGGGCAGGTTCAGGAAATGCACGCGTTCCCTCGGCACGCCGACGTACCGGCAGGCCGCGAGGGCCTCGGCGCGGCGGATAGATCCCTTGTAGGCCAGCAATTCCCGCGGCTCGTTATCACCCGTCGCGCGGCGGTTGATGACCTCCTTCAGGCGCGCGATATTCTCGTCCATTCTCCGCGTGTCCCCTTCCATGTAGTGGCTGAAGTCGGCGACTATATCCATCATCTGGTAGGTGTAGTCGTCTGCCACGGCGATATTTCCCGACGTCTGGTAGGCCACGTGCACCTCGTGTCCCTGCTCCACCAGCCGCGCGAAAGTTCCTCCCATCGAGATCACGTCGTCGTCCGGGTGTGGGCTAAAGATCAGCACGCGCTTGGGATGCGGCGTGGCCCTTTCGGGTCGGGTCGAGTCGTCGGCGTCGGGTTTCCCTCCCGGCCATCCGGTGATGGTATGCTGGAGGTCGTTAAACACTTGTATGTTGACCTTGTTGGCCGACCCGAAGCGTTTCACGAGGGCGTTCATGCCGTACTCCTCGTAGTCCTTGTCTTCCACCTTTAATATGGGTTTCTGCACCTTCTGGCAGAGCCACACCACGGCCTTGCGGATGAGTTTCTCGTCCCACTGCACGTCGCTGACCAGCCACGGGAAGTTCGCGCGCGTCAACTCCCCGGCTGCTTTCTCGTCGATAAAGAACTGCACGTTCGGGTGTTCCTGCAGGAACGTCGCGGGGACGCGGCTCGTGACGCGTTCTTCCACGGCGGTCTTGATGACGGCGGCCTTCGTCTCGCCCCACGCCAGGAGCAGGACGCGTTTGGCTTTCATGATCGTCCCCACGCCCATCGTGATGGCCCGTGCCGGCACCTTGTCGCGTCCGCCGAAATCCTTGATGGCGTCCTTCCGCGTCAGGTCGTCGAGATAAACGACGCGTGTCCTGGAGGTCAGGAGTGACCCCGGCTCGTTAAAGCCGATATGTCCCGTGCGCCCGATGCCGAGGATCTGTATGTCGATACCTCCCGCGGCCTCGATGCTCGCCTCGTAGTTCCTGCAAAAGGCGTCTACCGCCTCTGTTTTCAGCGTCCCGTCGGGGATATGGATGTTCGCGGGATTGATATCCACGTGATCGAACAGGTGGCGGTGCATGAAGTAGTGGTAGCTCTGTTCCTGTTCCCTTGGCATCGGGAAATACTCGTCGAGGTTAAACGTGATCACGTTCCTGAACGACAAGCCCTCCTCCACGTGCATCCGCACCAGCTCCTTGTACAGCAGGACGGGCGACATGCCGGTGGCGAGTCCCAGGACGCACGCCTGTCGCGTCCGTTCTTTTTCCCGGATCGTGGCGGCGATCTCCGCGGCGATGGCCTTGACGGCGGATAACGGGGTGGCGTGTATCTGCACGGGGATCTTCTCGAAGCGGTCACAGCCCTCCCCCGTCACTATTTTTGATGTTAACGTCATGTAAGTGGTATTTTGTTATTCGTTGAATTGCATCGTCAGTTGGAAGAAGTCGCTGTTATCATCGTAATACAGGTCTTGCATCACCAGCATCAGCGTTCCCATGATCGTGGTATTGGTTTTCAGGTTGCTCAACCTCATCTCGCATCGTGCTTTCAGGCGGTTCAGCGAGTACTTGTTAATCGTCTGCAGGATGGGCGCGGTGATATGCTCCCCGGCGTCGGCGATCTCTCCCCCGATCACCAGCAGCCCGGGGTTAAACAAGTGGATAAGCGTCGCTATTCCTTCCCCTATCTTTTCCCCGGCCCGTTGCAGCAGCTCGATCGCGAAGAGGTCATCCTGGAGGGCCGCCTTGATGACGTGTCCCAGCGTGATGTTCGTCTTATTGCCGCGCGCGGCGATCGCGGTAGGTATTCCTTTTGCCACGCCCTCGCGGGCGGCCGTCGCGATAGCCCTGCCGGAGGCGACGCTTTCCAGGCAGCCGGTTTTGCCGCAATAGCAGGGCACGTCGACGCCCGGCAGGCGGATATGCCCGAACTCTCCCGCCATGCCCTGTGCCCCGGAGTAGGGTTTCCCGTTCAGGATCATCCCCAGCCCGATGCACTCGCTGACGCTTATGCATAACGCGTTGTTGTACCCTCTTGCCATCCCGAAGGAGTGTTCCGCGATGGCCAGCACGCTCGCGTCGTTATCGACGAACACGGGCATCCCCAGCAGCTGTTCCAGCTCCTGCTTGAGGTTCTTTTCCCCGCCCGCCAGGTAGGTGTACGAGTTTCCTTCCTTGTCGACCAGCCCCGGCAGCGCCACCCCGGCCACCTTCACCCGTTCCGCCGGCACGCCCAGCGCGGCGATCGTCTCCCGCACCTTGTCGCCCAGGTACGCGAGGTTTTCCTTTTTCGTCGCCGTTTCCAGTATCGAGGGGTACACGTGTATCTTCCCGATCACTTCCCGGTGGAGGTTGAAGAGGGCGATTTTCAGTTGCATCCGCCCGATGTCGACGCCCAGCACGTGGGCCGCGTCGGGGTTCAGCGAGAACAGGTGCGGCCGTTTCCCGCCGACGGAGAAGCCCTGGCCGTCGTTGATGACCCACCGCTTCTCGATCAGTTCCTTGATGAGCCGGTTGATCGTGGGGGCGGTCATGTTGGTCATGCGACAAATTTCGGGTTTCGAGAGTTGGCCTCGCTTGTAGAAGAAGGCCAGGATGTCTTTTTTCTGTTGCGCCCTTTTTTCTTTTAATCCGGGCAGCGTGCTTTTACGTGTTCCCATTCAAGTTTTTTTTAAACGTGTTGCAAAAGTATGAAATAGATACGAAAATAATTAATAAACCAAGGAATAAATTCATTGATGATTCCCCCCGCCCCGCCCGCACCTGACCAGGCAGGGGGAAAATGTTTCCCCCCTGCACCCCCGCCAGCCCGTAGCACGGGCAGGCAAAAAACTGGCCGGACGTGACGGGGGATGCTTGAAGCGCGGGAGATGTAGCTTCCGTTAGAGAGGCAACAGGCGGGGGGAGTACTTGCAGGAAACTGCAAGTGCTCCCCCCCGCCTGTTGCCTCGCTAACGGAAGCTACATCGCCCCGTACTTCAAGTATCCCCCGTCACGTCCGGCCAGTTTTTTGCCCGCCCATGCTAATGGGCTGGCGGGGGTGCAGGGGGAAACCATTTTCCCCCTGCCTGGTTAGTGCCGTGGGGAGAGCAGGGTGAGGTGGCACGTGAGGCCGGGGGAGTGGCCTCTGTTTTGGAAGGGGTTATTATCGTAGAATCCCAGGTCTCGCGTGGTGACCTGTTCCAGCCAGGCGGCGGGCAGCACCTCTCCGGCGGGGAGACTCGACACCAGCACCGCCGGCAAAAGCCCCGGCGAGGGATCGGCCCCCAGGTCCAGCGGCAAGACGCGCCGTCCCGCCTCGTACACCAGCTCCACGCGTAGCGCCTCGCCGGCGGGATAATAGAAAGTCAGACCTTGCAACTCCTCCACCTGTCGCGTGACGCGCACGCTGCTCCTCGCCGGGTTATTAAACGTGCCGGCGAGATGAGAAAGCAAGAACGTCTCCACCATGATCATCATCACCATCATCCCCGAAAACATCTTGAGCGGTTTCAGCTTGATCCCCCCCGCGAGGATCGACAACGACACCAGCAGGAAAAGCAAGGAAAAAAGGATGTAAAGGAACACCCCCAGGCGGGAGTAAAACATCATGTACAGCGCCACCGGCACGCCGAGGCCGAGCGCGGCGGGCAAGAAAGCGTTCAGGCGGAACAGGATCTTGTCGACGGGCGTCAACCGCCCCTCCCTCGTCCTCGAGAAGACGTCCACCACGTAATGTCCCACCACGAGCGCCGCGGGGATCAGCACGGAGGGGAGGTAGCGCGTGCTCTTGCCCGGGAAGAGGGTGAGCAGCAGGAGGGCAAGCAGTAGCCACAGCACGGAGAACGCGTATTCCTTCTTCAAGGCGACGCGCCCGCGCATCCAGCACCACCCGCACAGGCCCGTCAGCAGGAAGAGCGACCAGATGCCCGATTCGGTGAAAAAGAGCCAGTAGTAGTACCACGGGCGGGAGTTGAACACCATGAACGGCTCGATCGTCTCCCCGGAACGGAACGCGAACCAGGGCCACGCGCCCCCGACGAGGCATCCCGCGACGATCATGAGCAGCGTCGGCCACGCCTTGTGGCGGAAACGGGGACGGTAGAGGATGAAAAAGGCGATGGCGAAAGGCAGGAAGAGCGTGTAGAAAAGCTCCAGCCCCCTGGAGAGGAACGCCAGCCCGAGGAAGATGCCGGTCGTCACGAAGTCCCACCAGCGGGTGCGCGTGGCGGCGGCGGCGCGGTAGAAGAAGAAAATCGCGCCGAGCATGAACGCGTACGCGTGGCTGTAGCCGTCGACGGTCCTTCCCATCATCACCATGCTGAAGCAGGTGGCCAGCACCAGCGCCGAGAGTAACCCGAAGAGCTTGTTGCGGGTTAGCGCGATGGCAAACATGTAGAAGAAGATGATCGCCAGCGTCGCCATCGCCCCGGCCAGCGTCCGCTGCAGGACGAGGTTGTCCGGGCTGATTTGCTCGGCCAGCGCGGCGATCCACGCCGGGAGGGGTGGCTTTTGCACGCGCGGCTCCCCGTTCAGCGTGGGGGCCGTCCAGTTACGGTATTCCGCGGTTTCTCTCGCCGTCACCAGGTTCCTCGCCTCCGGGCCATTCACGTTAACGGCGTCGTTGTTCACGAAGAAAGCGAAGAAGCAAACCGTCAGGATGAATAGCACGTGGATACCGTATCTTTTTTGCATGAGTTTTATTTTTTAGTGGTAAAACGTACTCCTTGATTTATACATGAATGATAAGCCCATCGTTACGTTCTGAATGGCAAATATAAAGAAAAATCAATAACCCGTCCGTGTATTTTCCGGATAAATTCTTTCACCCATTTTGATCTTTTTCCGTTCTATTCACAAAGAGAAGTTCTTTCTCTTGCAAACACACTCTAAATACGTCCTCCCGGTCTCCCCGGCGTTCTGTTAGCAAACGCGAGGAACTTGGCCCGCTCAAGGAATAGTGTTTTATTCGACCGGGAGGATCACTTGGGGTGCGAAACATGACTTAACAAGATAAGATGTCGATGAAAGAGAACCACGAAGAGTGCATTTACCGGCTGTCGCGCGGGGAGTGCACGGAAGAAGAAAAAGAGATGTTATCGCGATGGATCGAGGAGTCCGACGAGCACCGGCGGGTGTACGACGATATCCGGGACATCGCGCGCGCCGGGGAGCTGCTACAAGGACGCGAGCGCCTGGACAAGAAGAGGGCGTGGGCGCGCGTCCGGCGGCGAACCACCGGCAATGCCGTCTTGAGGCGCGTGGCGCGTTACGCGGTCTCGATATGCATCCCGTTCCTGCTTGCGACCGGTTATTTCCTCTTGTTCCCGGGCGGTGCCCCGCCCGCGGGGAACGACGAAAGCGTCTCCATCGCGCCGGGAACAACGCGCGCCACGCTCTACCTCTCCGACGGGCAACGCGTCGACTTGCAGGGCTTCCGCGGGGAACAGGTCGTCGACCTGCACGCGGTACGCGAGGTCGCGCTCGAGAAGGGAACAAACACGTTGAATTATCATGACCCCCTCCTCGCGGGCGCTCCCGCGAGCGTGTCCCGCCACAAGATCATCGTCCCGCGCGGGGGAGAGTACCCGCTGACCCTCCCGGACGGGACAAGGGTGTGGTTGAACGCGGAGACGGAGATAGAGTTCCCGCTGGCCTTCGGGAAGAGCCGCGAGGTGCGGTTGAGCGGCGAGGCTTTCTTCGAGGTGAAAAAGGAGAACGGGCGACCGTTCATCATACATGCACGGGACGCCAGCGTGGAAGTGACGGGCACCTCTTTTAACCTCTCCTGTTACCCGGACGACGCAACGATAACCACCGCCATCGAATCGGGATCTGTCTCCTTCATTACTGATCGCCAGGTGGAGCACCTGACGGCGGGGGAACAGGTGACGTATAACCTGGGCGAGCAGACGCTCGTCGTGGAGGAGGGGGTAGACTTGAAGTATCACTCCTCGTGGCGTCACGGGCAGTTTTATTTCTACAATACCTCGTTGCGGGAGATCACCGGGAAGTTAGGGCGCTGGTACGACGTGAGATTCGAGTTCGCTGACCCCTCCCTCGAGGCGTTGCGCTTCTCCGGGGCCGCCCTGCGGGCGAAACCGATCGAGTTTATCCTTGAGCTGCTCGAGCGCACGCGCCCGTTGCAATTCACGGTGTTGCAGGGGCGAATTATTCGTGTGGAACCAAAATAAACGGGGAAGGCTGGTACCCTTCCCCGCGATTCAAGATAACCTCTCCACGAAGGAGAGAATTGTTAAACTAAAGATTGTGCGAAATTATGAAAAGAGAACCACAGTACGGGGATTATTCCCCCGGAAAAATCAGGAGTAAATTCTGGAAAGTAATGCGATTACAATTCTTTTTCTTCCTGCTGACGCTTGCCCAGCTGCACGCGATCCCCGCGCGTACCCAGCAACGGGTAACGATTACTGTCGAGGAAGTAACTATCGAGAAATTCATCAAGGAGGTCGAACGACAAGCGGGGTGTGTCGTTATCTACAACAACGATCAACTCCGGGATCTCCCGCACCTCTCCTTGCAGCTCTCCGGGGTAACCGCCGAGGAGGCGCTGAAACAGGCCCTGCGCGGGAGTAGCTTCACTTGCCAGTGGGTGGAAGACTTTCTTGTCATCACCCGCGCCTCGTTCCAGGCCCAGCCCCCCAGGAAAGTAGAGGGGAAGGTAGTTGACGCGGACGGCCTCCCGATACCCGGCGCCACGGTACGCGTCAAGGGTACGACGACCGGGGCCGCCGCCAACAAGGATGGAGTATTTTCCCTCTCCCTCCCCGCGACAGGCGAGTACACGTTAATCATCTCCTCTGTCGGGATGCAAACGCGGGAGGTCGAGGCGATCTTCTCGCGCCCGTTGACCATCGTCCTGGAAGAAGAGGTGTACGACATGACGGAGGTCGTCGTCACCGGTATCTTCACGAAAGCCCGCGAGAGCTACACCGGGGCCGTCACCACCATCACGGCGGAAGAACTAAAGGATTTCGGGAACAGGAGCATCCTCTCTACTATCCGGAACATCGACCCCGGGTTCAACATCATGGACAACATCGAGTATGGATCGGATCCCAATTACCTTCCCGACATCACGCTCCGCGGGCGCTCCATCATGGACGCGAACGTGCGCGAGTTGCAGGACGATCAGGCGCAACGCGGGATAAACGCTCCCCTGTTCATCGTGGACGGCTTCGAGGTCTCCTTGTCGCGGGTCATGGACATGGATGACCAGCAGGTGGAGTCCGTGACCATCCTGAAGGATGCCAGCGCGACGGCCCTCTACGGTGCACGCGGCGCGAACGGTATCGTCGTGATCACCACCAAGCGCCCGCCGGAGGGGGAGATCCGCTTCACCTACAGGCTTAACTTCAACGTGGAGGCGCCCGACTTCTCCTCGTACAACCTGATGAATGCCCGCGAGAAGTTAGCCTACGAGCAGGCGGCGGGTATCTACAAGAGCAGTAATCCCAGCGTTGAGCAGGCGTACATGGAGCTGTACAACCAGCGTCTCGTCGAGGTAGAGCGGGGCGTGGATACCTACTGGCTAAAATATCCCACGCGCGTCGGCTTCGGGCAACGACACAGCTTGCGCGCCGAGGGCGGGAACAAGGACTTCAAGTACGCCGGGAGCATCGGGTACAATAATATCACCGGTACCATGAAACAATCCTTCCGGAATACCCTCACGGCCTCCCTCCTCTTCCAGTACGAGTTCAAGAAACTAAAATTCATGAACGACCTCTCGCTGGGATTCAATAACACCTCCGATTCCCATTACGGGGATTTCTTCAACTACACGAAGCTGAACCCCTACTACACCCCGTACGACGAGGAGGGCAAGCTGAAAAAGATGTTGGATAGTCAAATAATGCCGGACAACCGGAATCTACAAGTGGGTAACCCCTTGTACGATGCTACCCTGCCGGCGAGGAATACCACGGAATACACCCAGTTGCACGAGAAGTTCTCCATCGAATGGAACATCACCCCCGACCTCTTCGCGAGGGGACGCTTCGGGATCACGAAACAACTCGGCCGTGAAGACGACTACCTTTCTCTCGACAACACCACCTTCGAGTCTCTCACCGGGGAGGAGTACAAGCGACGCGGGAGCTACGACTACACCAACAAAGAGAGCCTTTCCTACGAGGGAGATCTCACCTTGAATTACTCCAAGGTCTTCCGCGATCGTCACCTCCTCAACGTCGGCTTGAGCTACAGCCTTGCCGAGAAGAAAGAGGAGTCCCTTGAGATCTCCGCCGAGGGGTTCGCCGCCGCCAACATGGGACACCTCGGCATGGCCGCCGCTTACGCCGAGGGAGGCAAGCCGACCGAGAAGGAAGCACATTCCCGCAGAACGGGAGGGATCATCAACCTCAACTACACCTACGACCACCGTTACTTCGCTGACGTGTCGGGAAAGCTCGAGGGATCATCCATGTTCGGGAGTAACGACAGGATCGCCCCCTTCTGGTCCGCCGGGATCGGTTGGAACGCGCACCACGAGGATTTCGTGCGAGAAAACGACATCTTCAGCTGCCTCCGCTTCCGCCTCTCTTACGGCACTACCGGCGCGCAAACCTTCAACCCCTACCAGGCCTTGATGACCTTCCGTTTCTTTGACCAGGAGAACTACTATTACTGGCGAGGTGCCTACCTGCTGGGGATTGGCAATCCCGACCTGACGTGGCAGAAAACCGACCAGCTAAACGCCGGGGTGGAGATCACGTTGAAGAATAACCGCCTCCGCCTCAACGTCGACTTCTACGATAAGCTCACGGAAGACATGTTGACGGACATCAATATCCCGACGGCCAGCGGCTTCAATAGCTACAAGGCAAACGTCGGCAAGGTACGCAACCGCGGCATCGAGGCCAGCGCGCTCTTCTACCTGATCAACGACCGGGGGAGAGACCTCACCTGGTCCGTCAGCGGTACGCTCGCGCACAACAGGAACGAGATCCTCGAAATCTCCAACTCGCTCGCCTTCCTCAACGAGCTACTGCTCGAGCAATCCGGGAGCAACCCCAGCTTCCTCTTCAAGGAGGGCGAATCGATGAACACCATCTACGCCGTGCGATCCCTCGGCATCGATCCCGCCAACGGGAACGAATTATTCCTCAGGAGAGACGGCAGCAAGACGTACACCTGGGAAGCATCCGAGAAGGTCGCCTGCGGCGTCAACGAGCCGGTCGTCTGGGGCAGCTTCGGCAGCAAGCTCCGCTACAAGGGCCTCTCGTTAAACCTTGTCTTCGGCTACCGCACCGGCGGCTACAGCTACAACCAGACACTCGTCGACAAGGTCGAGAACCATGACCCGTGGAACAACGGCGACAGGAGGGTCTTCAGCGACCGCTGGAAGACGCCCGGTGACCACGCCTATTTCAAGAGCGTCACGAATACCTCCCGCACCGAGGCATCCTCTCGCTTCGTCATGAAGGAAAACACCCTGGAGTGTCGTACCATCAACGTCGACTACGAGTTCAATCCCGCGTGGATACGGCGCAACCTCGCCCTGGAATATCTTTCTATGGGAGTCTACGCCGAGGATCTCTTCCGTTCCTCCACCATCCGGCAAGAGCGCGGGCTTTACTACCCGTTCGCCCGCAAGTTCTCGTTCTCCTTGTCGGCACGATTCTAATTATTCACTTTTACACGAAGAATCATGAAAAAAAGATATTTCATAGCCATCATCCCACTCCTCCTCGCGGCCTGCTCCGACTGGTTGGACATCCAGCCGGCCCTGGAAATAAGAAAAAATAAAATGTTCGAGAGCGAGGAAGGTTTCAAGAACGTGCTCACCGGCGCCTACATCCGGATGGCAACGCCGGATCTCTACGGGGAAAACACCTCCATGAGGCTCCCGGAGTTCATGACGCGCCACTGGACCGCCACGGCGAATACGCTCGGTGACTACCTCTCGCGCCTCGACCACGAGCAAACCGTTTGCAAGGACCTCGAGGCCACCATCTGGCTGGCATATTACCAGACCATCGTTAACCTGAATACCCTCCTCGGGGAGATCGACGCCAGCCGCGACATCTTCACCAACGGGAACTACGAGCTGATCAAGGGAGAAGCCCTCGGCCTGCGCGCCTTCCTGCACTTCGAGATTGCGCGCCTGTGGGGAGACATCCCGGCGGAGATCAATCCGGGGTTGCCCGCCGTGCCCTACGTCAGGACGGTCACGAAAGATCCCAACGACCTGCAGAACGTCTCCTACGGGGAGTTCTCCCGTCTCTTCCTCGCCGATCTCGACTCGGCCGAGGTGCTGCTGGCAAACGACCCCATACTCTCTTGCTTCAACAGCATCCTCAACTCGCCGGGACTGACCGAGGGGTACGAGCAATACAACCGCCCCGTGGATTCCTACCACTACTACCGCCAGGGCCGCTTTAACTACTATGCCGTCAAGGCAACAAAAGCGCGCTACTACCACTGGACGGGAGACCGCGCCGCTGCCGCCCGCCTCGCCGGGGAGGTCATCGACGCCGTCAACATCGAGGACGGTTCTCTCAAGTTCAGACTCGGGGACGAGGCAGCTGCCAGGAGTGGACAACTGACTTTCCCGACGGAACACCTCTTCGCCGTCAACAACTCGCGCGCCCAGGAGGTCGTCACGCAACGGTTCATACAAAACGCCGTCGGGTATACCCAGGACTCCGCCCTGCTGAGGGTCGCCTACGAAACAAACGAGCACCCGAACGACATCCGCTTCAGGGACGACCGACTGTGGCAAACGAGACCCGTCCGGACGGGAAGCGCTACCACGTACAGCTACTTCAGGAAATACGTCGTCAACGACCGTGACGCCGTCGATGTCATCCCCCTGATCCGCCTCTCCGAGATGTATTTCATCGCCATCGAGAACGGCGACCGGGATCGCTTCCCGGAGTACCGCGTCGCCCGCAACCTGCATAACTCCCTCGACGAGCAGATCACCGACCCGAACGTCACCGAGGATGTCCTCCTCGACCGCCTCGAGAAAGAGTACCGCAAGGAGTTCTACGGCGAGGGACAGATGTTCTTCTTCTACAAGAAACACGCCCGCGACCGCTTCACGTGGCCATCCGTCCACACCATCGACGTCGCGCGCTACAAGCTGCCGCGCCCCGAATCACAAACCCTCTTCGAAACCCTCTAACACGAATACACCATGAAGATAAATCACATCACGCGACTCCTCCTCCTCCCGCTCCTGCTGGCGGCCTGCCAGGAAGTCGTCGTCAATAAATACGAGGACAACTCCTCCCTCTACTTCTACCGCGGGGCGCTCGACGCTCGCGGCAACGGGCAGTTCGATAGCCTCGCCTACTCCTTCTACCTCGAGGAGAGCGGTCGCGTCCGCGACACCCTCTGGATAGAAGCCCGCTTGTCGGGATTCCCCTCCGCCGTCGCCCGTCCCGTCCCCGTCGTGCAGCTCCTCACCGGGAGCGACGACGCCGTCGCCGGGCAACACTACCTCTCCTTCGACGACCCGGAGATCAAATCCCTCGTCGTCCTCCCGCCCAACGCCGTCAAGGTCAAACTGCCGATCGTCCTGCTCCGCGAACCGTCGCTCAAGACCACCGAACGCCAGCTCCTCCTCGAGATCACGACCAACGAGTACTTCAGCGTCGGTATACAAGGGCAACGCCGCTTCCTCATCCGCTTCTCCGACCTCGCCACGCAGCCAGCGAACTGGACCGCCACGTGGAAAAGCGTCTTCGGCGACTGGGGGGCGGTCAAGATGAGGTTCATCATCGACTACGTCGGCTTCTCCGATTTCGACGCCACCCGGCTTCTCGGTGACATGCGCGACTACCTCAAGGTAAAAGCGAAACAGAAGCTCGCCGACTACGAGGCCGCCAACGGCCCCCTCTACGAGGACGACAACGTCACTCGCGTCAGATTCCCGTAACCATTAAAAGCAACAACCATGAAAAAGATACACCATATCATCGTCGCGTGCACGCTCGCGCTCCTCGCCGCCGCCTGCGTCGAGGACACCGGCAACTACACCTACCTGCCCGCCGACCAGGTCACGCCAGGCGACATTACCGGCATCGAGGACGCGTACACCGTCATCTCCCTCGACACGCTCACCATCACCCCCGCCATCGCCGGGGAAGGGCAGGACGAGAACCTCTACACCTGGTACGTCTACCCCGTGCCCACCTTCCACGGTAGCCCGCGCGACACCATCGGGAACGAGCGCGCCCTCGCCTACCGCGTCACCCTCGCCGCCGGGCAGTACGAGCTGCTCCTCGAGGTCAGGAACAAGCAACGCCAGACCTGCACCTACGCCAGCTCCACCCTCAACGTCGCGCGAGAGTTCAGCCGCGGGTGGTTCATCGCCAAGGAGACCGGCGGCGAGACGGACATCGACTTTATCCGGACAGACAATAACCGCTTCTACCCGGACATCCTGCAAGCCATCAACGGCGAGCGGCCCGTCGGGAATCCCGTCGACAACGGATACATCTACTCCTACTACGGTCACGAGGTGGAAAACGACGACGGCACCACCACCACCGTCCAGGACCTCCCCGCGTTCTTCGTCACCACCGACGCCGACCTCCGCGTCTACCGCGCCGACGACATGACGCTCCTCAAGCGCTTCGACGACGCCTTCTTCGAGAGTCCCGCCGTGCAACAGCCGCGCGCCCTCTTCCTCAGCGAGGGAGGAACGACCATCCTCAACGACGCCGGTCTCCATTGCATCTGGAACGGCGCATACAACGTCGGCAAGTTCGGCTACCAGCTGCCCACCAACGGGGTAGACATCGCGCCACATGCCATCCGCGTCGGCAGTAGCTTTATCCTGTTCGACCGCCTCGAGTCCTCTTTTGTCGGCCTTTCCTACCCGGGCACGGGCTTGACCGCTCTCATCGATTACGGCGGGATGTTCCCCTCGTGTACCGAAATGAAGGTCGACCTCGTCTACGCGCGCGAACAAGAACTACTCGGCGGAGCTTATTGCGCTTACGCCCTCGTCAAGGACAGGAACACCGGCGAGTACCGCGTGCTGGACATGTCCCCCGAATACGTCTACTACGAGATGAGTCCCATCTACGACGAATACCCCGTGCCGGCCGGACGCGCGGTCACCTCCGCCACCGTCCACGCCCTGCACAACACCGTCGACGCCATCTACTACTCCAACGGGGACAACCGCGTCGGCTATTACAGCGTCACCAATGGCCGCGAGACCCCCGACATCATCACCCTCCCCGAGGGCGAACGGGTCGCGTACATCCGCCACGTCTACAACGACGCCTCCACGGCCTTCAAGTGCCTCGCCGTGCTCGCCAACAAGGACAACCGCTGGACGCTCTACTGCTACAACTTCAAGGGATCTACCCCCGACGTGCAGCTCCCCGCCTTCCAGACCTTCTCCGGCGAGGGGAACGCGCGCTCGCTCATCTACCGCGACGTCTACGTCAAGCACTCCAACTGACGCCGGGTAACCCGCGCTATATAATAAAGTATCTCGCGCCGCCGCGAGATACTTTTGTTTATACCCGCGAACCCTCCCGCCGGACAGGGCTTTGTCCAGCGTGGACATTGCATTGTCCAGCGTGGACATTGCATTGTCCAGCGTGGACATTGCATTGTCCAGCGTGGACAGAGCATT
>JAIRKS010000078.1 GCA_031259905.1 Odoribacteraceae bacterium | reverse complement strand
CGCGCGCGACACGTCGGCGGAGCAGTACGAAATCGTCTCGTACCCCTACGAGACGATTTCGGAGCAGTCGGGAATTGTTCCGCGGAGGAGCGAGACGATTTCGGAGCAGTCGGGAATTGTCCCGCGGAGGAGCGAGAGGGGCGCGCCGGGGGTGATGGATGACGCGCGCGGCGGCGAGAGCACTCCTTATATATATAGTCGCCGGCAACTCGCGTGGGAATTGCCGGCGACGGGTGACGGGGGGGAGTGGAAGGCGCGCGGGGGGCGAGCGTTTTACTTTTTGATGGTGAAGCTGGCCGTTCGTCCCGTTTCGGGGACGGCGACGGGGAGCGCGTCGGGTGGCGTGATGACGCTCTCGACGGACATTTTGAGGACGCGCTCGTCGTCGACGGTGGAGTGGAGGACGACGCCGGAGAGGTTGACTGATCCGCGCGCGCCGTTGCCGTCGACGCGGAGGTCGTGCTGGTTCGTGAGGACGAAGTCCTTGCCCTCGATGGCCGTGGCGTCGGGGTCTACGGTGAAGTGGATGACGATGTCGTCGCCGGTGTTGTTCGTGACGGGCACGCCGTCGGAGGCGCGGCGGAGGGAGAGGTTGAAGAAGCCGGAGACGACGTTGTTGTTGGAGCGGCGGTCGCCGAGTGCCGTGGCGACGAGGATCGCCGGTTGGTCGATGATCTTCCCGCTGCAGGCGAGGAGCGCTCCCTCGAAGTTGACGCGCGCGCCGGCCAGGGCGTGGACCTTGTTGAAGGTGACGACGACGGTTTTGGGGAGTTCGTAGCGCGTGTCGCCGAGTGTTTTGACGTTGAAGGTGGCGGTGGAGCGGTCGTTGGGGATGACGGCGCGCGGCGGGACGCTGGTGTCATAGTCGAGCGCGTCGGCGGTACCGTCGCCGTACGCTCCATCGAGGATGATGTCGGTGCCTGTCATGTTGACGAGTGCGCGGCCGTCGGTTTTGAAGAGGCCCAGCTCGTACGCGACATCCTCGCGTTCCTCGATGCCATCGGTGACGCGGACGAGTTTCACGATGGCTTGCTGGTCTTCGATGATGCCCCTGCCTGACGGCTTGACGACGTAGGCGTTGGCGGCGGCGGAGAGGCGGATCTCGAACTCTTTGGTGCCCTCGACGCGGCTGTTGGCGCGGACGGGCACCTCGATGTCCTGCTTCACCTGGTAGCGGTTGGTCTCGCCCTTCGCGGGGACGAAGGCGAGCATGCCGCTGACGGGGACGAAATGGTCGGCGTCGTTGGCGGAAAGGGCGCGGGTCTCGTACGAGACGTTGACGGGGAGCGCCACTCCGGTGTCGTCGGTGGAGAAGCCCGTGAGGGTAACGGTAAAGAGGGCTGTCGCGAGGCCGTTTACCGGTTTCGTTATCTTAACGTCGGAGACGTGCAGGCCGTGGGCTAGCTTGACGAGGCGGTTGTCCATGCCGTGGAAGATGAGTTCACCGGAGGGGGCGACGAGGGAACCGTCGTACGCTGCTGCTTTTTTGCCGGAGATGTATCCGTCGGAGAGTAACTCGCCGAAGGGTGAGTAGATGCTGACGCGTCCCTCGGCGCGGGAGAGGAGCGTGACCTCGCCGGCGGGTGTGAGGCGGATGTTGTCGAAGTGCGCGTCGATGACCTTCTCGTATTCTACCTTACCGTTGCCCGACAGCTTGAGGAGGGTGCCGCGCGCGGCGGCGGGGTCGAAGGTCGCGACGATGCCCTCGCCGGTGGCGGGGTTGACGCGGAGGCACGAGACGCCTCCGGCGACCCTCCTCGCGAAGAGGCTGGTGCCGTCGGGGCGGAGCATCATGTAGTATCCGTGCGCGCTGTCGTTCCCGCCGACGAGAATCGTTCCGTCCCGCGAGACGTTCATGAACTCGATGGTGGCGGAGTCGCCCGGCGGGACGATGGTCTTGGTGAAGACGATGTCTCCCTCGGGGCGTATCTTGTAGAGCAAGCCGCCCTCGACGGCGGAGTGCCCGACGACGAGCATGGAGCCGTCCTTGGCGCCGGCGTCGATGGCGGTGCAGGTGAAGCCGGGGGCCGGTAGCGGGGTGGTGTAGTACGGTTTGCCGCGGTTGTCGAGGCGGACGACGCTGGAGGATGCCTCGCCGGAGTCGGCAGAGAACGCGGCACAGGCGTACTCGACGGCGTTGCCGATGGCCTCGAAGCGGGTGCAGACGGAGCCGGCGGGGGAGATGTATTTGTAGAGCGTCTTGCCGGCGGGGGTGACTTTCAGGAGTATGCCGCGGCGCTTGCCGTCGCGTCGCTTCTCGTACCCGGCGAGGAGGAGGTCCCCCTGCCGCGTGACCTCGCCCGAGAGGAGCGACGCGCCTTCCTCGCCCGTGTAGAGGTCGACGAGCACCTGCTCGTCACGGTCGATGACGAGCGCCCTACCGGCACGCGTGGGAGGCGCGGGGGTGTTTTTCTTCTTCCCCCTGGGCTCGACGCGGGGTCGCGCCGATTGTCCGGTGACGAGTATCCTGCCTCCCTCGATGCCGCGGAGCTGGTTGATCTCGGTGAAGCCGGTCATGACGCGTGTGAACCTGATCTTGCCCTCGCTGTCGAGCCAGGAGAGGAGGATGTTGTCGCCCTTCTTTAAGGTGACGACGGTTTCGTTGCCCCCGGCGAGGCATATCTGCTGCATCTTGCTGTTTTCCCCGTATTTCTTGTCGAACACGACGGGCATGGACTGGGCGCGTAACGAGCCGCTCGCGTGCAACACGAGGGGTAACACGAGGATGAGGATTCTTTTCTTCATGGTTCTTGTAGATTTTGATGTTATTCTTATTCCAGTATCAGGTAAATCTCGACGCGTCGGGCGTCGCGATTCCTGGCGATGGCTTCGGAGAGGGTGATCCCCTGGAGGGATGCCTCGCGCGGGAGGACGATTTTCCCCCGCCCCTCGATGGAGACGGGAAGAAGGGCGTCGCGCCCGTGCAACCAGGTGGCGACGGCGCGAGCGCGTTCGAGGGATAGGCGGTGATTGTAGTCGTCTTTACCCATCTCGTCCGCGTACCCGACGAGGTGTATTCCCCTGGGGTCTCCCGCGCGTGTTTTAAGGAGGTGGCCCAGGGCGCGGGTGGCCTCGCGACCGAGCCGCGCCCGGTCGAAGTCGAAGTAGATCACGTCGAGCAGCTGCTTCTCGACTTCCTGGCCGAGCACGACCTCCTCGGGCGATGAATCCCTGTTGAGGAGCGACTGCTCCGTGCGGTCGAGATCCGGCGAGTGGCTCGCGCCCTGCTCGCGGTAGAAGAAGATGTTCTCCCGCTCCCTCTCGTCCCTGTCCGACGCGATGTAGCCGGATGACGCGTCGATCGGGTAGATGTTGAAATCGTTGTAGGAGGTGTTGATGGGGTACGGGAAATGGTACAGCGTGTTCGGGACGACGGCCGTGACGGTGACGTCGAAGCGCGCGCGGAAGAGGTCGTGCCCCCCCAGCCCGAGATGCCCGTTGGAGGCGAAGAATAACTCGCCCGAGGCGAGAACGGGGAAGATTTCATCGCCCTCGCTGTTGACCGTCGGCCCGAGGTTGACGGGAAAACCCCACTCGCCCGTCTCCCAGTTGCGCGTGGAGACGTATAGATCGAAACCCCCGTAGCCGCCCGGCATGTCCGAAGTGAAGAGGATGGCACTCCCGCCGTCGAAAAGGAAGGGATGCGCGTAGGAGAATCCCTCCTCCTGCTGGAAGAGGGGAGTAAAACGGGAGAAGCGATTCATCCCCTTGTTGACGGTAGAGTGCACGAGGCGGGTTCTGAGGGAAAGATCGCGCCCGTCACCGATGAATACGCGTTCGCTCTCGTAGATGATCTCCGTGGCTACCATCTGCCGCGCGTCGGCGGTAAAGCTGACGGGGCCGCATTGCAGCTCCCTGGGGATGTCGGCGAAACGCCTGTCGCGCTCTCGCCGCGCGACGTCTCCGGCGGGACTTTCGACGGGGAGGTAGCGCGTGCGGTGGAAGAAGATCTTCCCCGGCGCGTTGAGGTTACTCTTGCTGGTGGCGTGGAAGAGCTTCCCGTTGAAGCTGCCCACCCAGTAGTCCGAGGCGCGGGTGTTGCCGCGCGCGGGGGTGATCGCGTAATCGGTGACGGTCGTGTCGTAGTGCATCGTCAGCGCGTTGAGGGCGTTGCGATACCTCTGGTTGCGGCTGTACGCGTTCTCGTAAGCGTAGTGCAGACAGACGGCCTCGGCCTTCTGCTTCTCGCCGAGGAAACGCAGCGCCTCGAGGTAGTCGCGCACGTCCGCCGGAGTGGGCAACTCGCGCCCCTCCATGTACGCGCCGAAGTACTCGGCGGCAGGCGCGTGCTCCCTGATCATGGCGTACAGGCGGGCAACCTTGAGACAAAGGGCCGCCTTCATCTCCGGGTCGCTTTCCCTCTCCATCGCCTTCTTGTAGAGGACGAGCGCGCCGCGGAAGTTCTGCCCGAGGAAGCGGCGGTCAGCCCGCCTTTCCGTGGCGCTCTTCTCGCGTGGCGTGTCGCCGTCTTCCCGCGCGGCGACGGCGAGGGAGAAGAGCACGAGGAACGCGAGCGTTAAGATCTTCTTCATGTCAACGAAATATATTGTATACGAGGTAGACCCCGAACTTCGTGGGGCCTATCCACGGCTTGGTCGCTTTCTGTTCGAGCGGGAAGTTGGCGTACTCTCCGCCGAGCTTGTACTTGTTGTATTGCATGTGCGCGTAGCCGATGCCGAGGTTGACGTCGATCTTGAACCTCGGCGAGATGTAGAACTTGTAGCCCGTGGTAATCCCTCCCGACACCCCCCAGCCGGAACGCCGGTAAGAGCGGTCGATGTCGCGGTGCCGCAATAGCCCGATGTTGAACTGCCCGTAGAGGGCGTAGGGGCCGACGTAGAAACCGTCCCACGAGTCGTTCGTGTAATAGTAAGAGGGGTTCACGTGGTACCTGCACTCGACGCTCGCCGCCGATACGCGGAAGACCTCCTCGTGCTTCTTGAACATGTACGGCATCCACAGTACCTCGCCGTCGATCGTCACCTGTCGCGTGAGCGTTAATTCCACCCCGATGTTCGGCGAGCCCGTCAGCCAAAGCGGCATGTTCGTCTTGATCGCTTGAGCGCCGGCATTCCCCGCCAGACCGAGCAGGAGGGTGCATGCCATGATCACGTGTGTATAAAATGATTTCATCTTTCTTGTTTGATTTATATCTCCCTGCCGGAATGTCCGATGTCATCGTTCCATCCCGTTAATCCTATCCCAATAATCGTGTAGCTGTCTATCTCGAGGATGATCCGCCTCCCGTGCAGCAGGGGCAACGGGCGGATCGTTTTCGCGTCGATCACCTCGACGGGTATCTCGTTCATGACGTCGCCGGCCGCGTTGAGGAAGCGGACGTTCAGGCGCGTCAATTCCCCCGCGAGCGAGGGGAAGTAGTAATGGTCCATCTCCCATTCGTGACCGGAAATCCCCGTCGGCACGGTGGCCTCGTCGAAGATGTAATCCCGTTCCGTGAGGCGCGAGGTGATGGTGTCACGGCTGAAGTACTGCCGCGTCGCCACGCCGGTGGCCTCCAGCTGCACGCGCGTCACGTCGGGGAGGGAGACGGGGACGTTCTTGAAGCGGACGGTGATCCGCCCGACGTAGCGCTCGAGTATCGCCGTGTCGACGCGTTGCTCGTATACGTTGCCTATCTCCGGGGTGAGCTTCCGGAAGACGACCTCCGACGGCAGCGCGTAGGCGTTGCTGTCGCGCGTGACGGTCTTCATGGCGATGCAGGCGCGGTCGGCGGATTCCTCCTCGATGACCTGCACGTCGTCCACGTTGGCGTAGCAGTACGCCGTGTATTTTCCCGGCTGGAGGCGGAAGCCGAAGATGCCGGCCTTCACGCGCGGGTCGTCACGGGATACTGCCGTCCCGCGCGACTTGACGAACGTGCCCGTCTCGTCGTAGACGGCCACGTAGCAGCCCTTGAACGTGCCGTTGGCCACCCCGGGGACGAAGATCTTGTAGTTGGTCTCGTCCACGAAATAGTCGTACGTGCACGACACGAGCGCGACGACGACCAGGAAGACAACGAGAATCCTCTTTTCTTTCATTTTCATTTCTTATATCGTGAAGTAACGCGAATCCCCCTGTCATTCGCCGGGAAAGAGAGAAGGCGCGGACGCCTGCCGCCCGCGCGCTATCTCTTCTTAACCTGCCGGGTTAGATTTCCAGGTCGGTGGACTTGATGTTCGAGTCCCACGGCGCGGGCGCGGATACCTGGATCGTCAGGCTACCTTCCTTGGCCGGGGTGCTGGGCACGCCGATGTTGCCGCCGGAGGAGAGCGTGAGGTTCAGCTCGCGAATGGTGTTCGGCTCGAAGACTTCCTCCACGAGACCGGCCCAGGAGACGAGCGCCCCGCCGGAGCCAACCTTCGTTTGATTGTTCAGGAGGTGGTTCTCCCTGGCATGACCGGTGATCACGACGTAATACCGTTGCGTGACGGGCGCAGTGGTGGAGGAGGGCAATTTCCTCCCGCCGTGGTTCGGGAAC
>JAIRKS010000035.1 GCA_031259905.1 Odoribacteraceae bacterium | reverse complement strand
CGATTGTCAAGCACTACGGGCAAGTCTCCCGGAGAAAACAACAGGAAGAGAGCGCCGCCATCGACGACATCGTCCGCGAGCTTTCCGTCACCATATTCTCCGAGTTGATTGCCCTCCTCGGCCTCACCGCGCTGTTCTCGCAGGTTGTCGAGGCGAACAACGAGTTTTTCCGCCTGACGCTCGCGCGCGTCGACGAGATGAAACAGCGTCCTGGCGTCACGATGGGCGAGCTCCGCCTCGAGGCCAATGACTTGCTCGAGGATCTACTCGACCGCGCCGAGGCAATCATCACTCTCGGCACCCTGACGCCCTCCACGGAGCTTGACGCGTTCGTGGCCGGGTATAACGTGCTCGCCAACATGTACAGTAACTCGCTCGCGCAGGAACAGGGCCGCCGCGACGCCTCCGCCGGCAAGGATGACGACGAAGACGACGAGGACGACGACGACGCGCTCGTCGACGAGGGCACCCAGACCGGCGAGGACGAGCCTGTCGAGGAGTAAACCCATCCAACAGTAACAGCAAAGAGAGTTTTTATCTTGGTGCACCATGTTAGAGTGCCCTCTATGTTTTATGTTTCGCCGGGGAGCTGTACCGTGAGGGAACCTCCCCGGATTTTTATCCCCCTCCCCTAACCAGGCAGGGGGAAAATGTTTTCCCCCTGCACCCCCTCCAGCCCGTAGCACGGGCAGGCATTAAGCTGGCCGGGCGTGACGAGGGGACGTGATGGACGGGAATCAAGCTTTTCACGGGGTAGTGGCAGGAACGGGGGGCATTTGCAGTATTTGCAAATGCCCCCCGTTCCTGTCACTATCCCGCGAAAAGCTACATCGCCCCGCGCTTCAAGTATCCCCCGTCACGTCCGGCCAGTTTTTTGCCCGCCCATGCTAATGGGCTGGAGGGGGTGCAGGGGGGAACCACTTCCCCCCTGCCTGGTTAGGGGTGCGGGGGGGGGTTATTTCTTCCAGAAAGTTCTTGTGAAGAGGACGAGGACGGTAAAGATCTCGAGGCGTCCGACGAGCATGAGAAGCGTGAGGAACAGCTTGGCGGCGTCGGGGAGGGCGGCGTGCGTGGCGGCGGGACCGATAGCGCCGAAGCCGGGGCCGGTATTGCAGAGAGCGGAAATGACGGCGCTGCAGGCCGTCTCGACATCGTCGGTAAACGACGACATGACGAGACTGGAGAGGCCGAAAATGATCATGAAGAGAACGAAAAAGCCGGTGACGCCGGTCATGACGGCGGGGTGCACGCCGCGGTCATTGTACTTGACGAGGATAACGGCGCGGGGGTGCAGGGCGCGTTTCATCTCGGCGATAGAATTCTTGAAAAGAAGCAAGAGGCGGATGCACTTGATGCCGCCGGCGGTGGAGCCGGCACAGCCGCCGACGAGGAAGAGGAGGAGGATGACGGCGCCGAGGAGGGGAGGCCACGAGAGGTAATCGCTGGTAGAAAAGCCGGTGGAGGTGAGGATGGAGGTCACCTGGAAGAGGGCGTCGCGGAAGGCGCGGGTGGGTTCGCGACCGGCGGTGGCGAGGCCGGCGGCGAGGAGGATGGCGGCGAGAAGGGTGATGGCGGCGTAGAGGCGGAACTCGTTGTCGCGGAACAGTCGTCGCGATCGCCCGCGGAAGATCGCGGCGAGGAGGCCGAAGTTTGTCCCGGAGATAAACATGAAGAGGATAAAGATGTAGTGTATGTAGGCGGAATCCCAGTGCGCGATGCTGTCTTGCTTGGTAGAGTAGCCGCCGGAGGACATGGTGGTGAGGGAATGACACGCGGCGTCGAACCATCCCATGTCGCCGGCGACGAGCAGTAGGCATTGCGCGAGGGTGAGGGCGATGTAGAGCGTCCAGGCGTGGCGGGCGGTGGCGGCGAAGGTATTGGATGACTTGTCGTGGATGGGGCCGGTGACCTCGGCGACGTAGAGGTCTCGTCCCTCGATGCCGAGGCCGGGGAGGAGGGCGATGAAGAGGACGATGATGCCGATGCCGCCGAGCCACTGGGTGATGGCGCGCCAGAGGAGGGTGGCGGGGGGGATGGACTCGATGTTGTCGAGGATGGTGGAACCGGTGGTGGTGAACCCGGACATGGTTTCGAAGAGGGCGTCGACGGGGGAGGCGATGGAGTGTCCGAGGAGGTAGGGGAGCGAGCCGAAGAGGGTAAAGGCGATCCAGGTGGCGGTGACGATGAAATAACCGTCGCGGCGGGAGAGGAGGCGGTCGTCGACGCGGACGGCACGCGCGACGGTGACGCCGGCGGCGAGGGTGATGACAAAGGAGAGGACGAGGCCGGCGGCGTCCTTCCCGCCGGTGACGATGGCGAGCAGGCAGCAGGGGAGCATGAAGGCGCTCTCGAGGCAGAGTAGGCGGCCGAGGATGGAGGCGATGAAGCGCGTGTTGATCATTCGCGGAAGAGTTTGATGACCTTCTTGATGGCGTCGGGGAGGGCGAAGATGACGACGTTATCGCCGGGTTGCACGCGTGTATCTCCCTTGGCGATGATGGCGTCGCCGTCGCGGATGACCCCGCCGATGGTGGCGTTTTCGGGGAAGCGGGCGTCCATGAGGGGTTGTCGCGTGATCCTGGATCCTTGTCCGGCGATGATCTCGAACACCTCGGCCTCGGAGAAGGTGAGGAAGCGCAGGTGGCGCAGGTTGACGTTCATGGTATGCCCGTAGATGTGCGAGGCGGCGATGAGTTTCGTGTTGACGAGCGTGCCGAGGCCGGTGCTCTCGGCGAGGTTGATGTAGTCCATGTTCTCCACCTGGGCGATGCTCTTCTTGACGCCGAGTTTCTTGGCGAGCAGGCAGGAGAGGATGTTGATCTCGGAGGAGTCGGTGACGCTGATAAAGGCGTCGGTGTCGCGTATTCCCTCCTCGCGGAGGAGCGCGAGGTCTTGGCCGCTGCCGTTGATGATGAGCGTGGAGCGGAGCTTGTCGGCGAGGAGGATGCATCGCTCGCGATCCGGCTCGACGAGCTTGACGTTGTAGCTCTTCTCGATGAGCGACGCGGTCTTGACGCCGACGCGCGTGCCGCCGACGATGACGACGTTGCGTATCTCGTGCTGCTGTTTCCCGCACATGTCGAAGATGCCGGGGATGGAGGAGGGTTTCGCGACGACGCTGATCATGTCGTCGAGGGCGAAGCGGTCGTTGCCGCGCGGGACGATGGTTTTCTCGCCGCGCTTGATGGCGACGACGCGGAAGTTCTCGGCGGCGTACTTCCCGGCCATCTGCACGAGGGTCATGTCGAGGACGGGGGCGTTCTCCCGCAGCTTGATGCTGAGGAACTGCAAGCGCCCGTCGGAGAACTCGTGCACTTGCCTCGAGCCGCTTGTCTTGAGCGTGCCGGCGATCTCCTCGGCGGCGAGGCGTTCGGGGTAGATGAGCGAGTCGATGCCGATGTCGCGGAGGTGCTTGCTGTTATCCTCCTCGAGGTACTCGCTGTTGTTCACGCGGGCGATGGTTTGCTTGGCGCCGAGCCTTTTCGCGAGGATGGCGGAGGTGATGTTCGGGTCCTCTTCGGGATTGACGGCGATGTAGAGGTCGCAGCGCTCGACGCCGGCGTCACGCAGCGCGCCGGTGGAGGTGCACGAGCCGACGACGGAGAGGATGTCCAGCTGGCTCTCGACCAGCTCGATCTTCTCCTTGTCACCGTCGAGGAGCATGATGCGGTGGTTTTGCTTGCTTAACATGCGGGCGAGGTGCGTGCCCACCTCGCCGGCGCCTGCAATGACGATGTTCACTTGCTTGACGTGTTCCGGTTAATCGATCAGGAAGCGGGCGATGACCTCCTCGGTCACCTGTATCTTCTGGAACTCGACGTCGAGCGGGTCGTAGCCTTTCGCGCTGTTACTTTTCGCGGCGCGCAGGCCGGCAACCTGGCCGGTGATCCACGCCTGTGGCGAGTCCGAGAGGTAGATGGCCTTCCCGGCGCGTTGCCCGAGGGGCGCGATCATCGCCTCCGCGTGCTGCCGTGCCCTGGCGACGGCCCGTCGCTTGAGTTCCAGGCGCAGCTCTTTCTCCCGCGCGTACTCCGTCCGTGCTATCGAGACGTTCGAGATGCCCTCCTCCTCGAGGGCGATGAGCACGCGCGTGGCGCTCTCCGCGTCGTACAGCAGCAGCGAGAAGTTGGTTTCCTTCAACACCTCCTGCTGCTTCAGGAAGTACCGCCCGAAGTGACTCCCCAGGTCCACGAGCGACAACTGCCGCTTCACGTCGATGCCCAGGCGCGTCAGCCGCTCGGCCATCCTCGTCTCCAGCTCTTCCACTGTCCGCCGTCCCTTCGTGTCCTTCTCCGCGAGGACGATCGACAGGTAAATCCTGTCGGGGATCACCAGCGTGTCCACCCGCGCGCGGGTCTCGATGCAGGGCGGCTCGTTCCCGGCGCGTCCCTGTGCCGTCGCGCCGACCGACGCGAGGGCGAGGGCGGCGAGTAACGTTACATGTTTTTTCATCATCATGATTATTTAAGTTGAACAATTCGCGTATCAAAGGTACGGGATTTTCCCGGGACGCGTCGCGCGGCCATCCTTCTTTCTCGTTACCTCCCCTCCAGCTGCCGCAGCCGCCGGTAGTATCGCGCGCGGAACATCAGTCCCGCCAGCGTCAATCCCACCGGGTAGCCCGCCCACACGCCGGGCAGCCCGCCGCCGAACGGGAAGCCGGCAAGGTACGACACCGGCAGCGCCACCAGAAAGTAACCGACGAACGAGAGCACCACCAGCGGCGTCACGTCCGCGATCCCCCGCAGGGCATTCGCGTACGTCACCTGCAGCCCGTCGCCGAACTGGAACGCGGCCAGCAGCACGATCAGCGTCTCCACGCGCGCCAGCACCGCCGCCTCGCTCGTGAACAGCTCGCCGATCCACCCGCGCGACGCCAGGAAGAAGAGCGACGCCACCAGCGTCAACCCGCCGATCAAGTGGAAGCCGGCCGTCGACGCGCGCCGTACCCCCGTCATGTCGCGCCTGCCGAGGAAATGACTCACGCGTACCGATACCGCCGCCCCCACGCCGTAGTAGATCATGAACCCCAGCGTCGACAGCGTCGTCGCCACCTGGTGCGCCGCCAGCTCCACCGCGCCCAGCCATCCCACCATCACCCCCGTCAGGCTGAACAGCGCCGTCTCCATGCCCATCTGCGCGCCCACCATCACCCCCATCCTGCCAAGCTCGAGGACGTGCCGCGCCCGGCGCCCCGCCGCCCGGAAACTCTCCCGGTAAGGGCGGTACGACGGGCGAAAGCAAAACACCAGCACGAACGCCGCGAGCGTCATCACGCGCACCGCCAGCGTCGCGATCCCCGCGCCCGTCAACCCCAGCGCCGGGCAGCCGAACGCCCCGTAAATCAGCACGAAATTCCCCGCCACGTTGAGCACGTTACCGCCGAGCATGATCCACATCGGCGTCACCGTGTCCCGTATCCCGTCGGCGAACTGCTTGAAGGCGTTAAAGCCCATCACGAAGAGCAACGACGACAGTTGCAGCAGGAAGTAAGGCCGGATCAACGGCAGCAATTCCACCGGCTGCCCCATCCGCCCCACGTTCGCGTACACGAGCCACATCAGCAGCGACAGCACGACGCCCACCGCGCCGTTCGCCAGCAGCCCGTCGCGCAACACGCCCCCCGCCCGCGCCCCCTCCCCGCGGCCGGACAGGCGACCCACGAGCGGCGTCAGCCCGTAAGAGAAACCGATGCCGAAGAGCAACGGAAGGTTGAACACGCTGTTGACGAACGACGACGCCGCCAGGTCACTCGTCGCGTAACGCCCCACCATGATGTTGTCCGCGAACCCCACGGCGACGATCCCCACCTGCCCCAGCACGATCGGGATGCCGAGACGCGCCGTGTCCCGGTAATGAGATATGTATCGAGAGAAGTAACCTTTCATGGATGTTTTCGTGAAGTCCGCGAAGGTATCAAAAACGGGAAATTTAGCTACCTTGCCGCCCGAACGAAAAAAACAGGACAACCATGAAACACCTCGCATCCCTCGCCGCGCTACTCCTCGCCGCGATCACCCTCCACGCGGGCACGCCACTCCTCGAACGCCTGCGCCGCGTGCCGGGCGTCTCCAACATACAACCCATCAGCGTCGCGCCCTACGAGGAGGCCTACCTCTTCGACTACCAGCAGCGCGTCGACCACGCCACGCCCGCGAAGGGCACCTTCCCGCAGCGCGTCAGCATCGCCCACCGCTCCTTCGACGCCCCCGTCGTCGCCGTCCTCGAGGGATACGCGCTCGGCGACACGCGCGAGAGCGAGCTGTCGCGACTATTCTCCACGAACCAGCTCTCCATCGAACATCGCTTCTTCAACACCAGCGTCCCCGCCACCGGCATCCCCTGGGAGGAACTCACCATCGCCCGCGCCGCCGCCGACCACCACGAGATCATACAGGCCATCAAGCAGCACGTCTACACCGGCAACGCGCCCTGGATCGCCACCGGCATCAGCAAGGGCGGGCAAACCACCCTCTTCCACCGCTACTTCTATCCCCTCGACGTTGACGTCAGCGTGCCGTACGTCGCGCCCTTCAACCACTCGCTCGTCGACCCCCGCCTCGCCAAGTTCCTCGCGCGCCTCGGCGAGACGCCCGCGCAACGCCGCAAGTACGGCTACATCCACGTCGGCGGCCAGGAGAGCACCGTCAAGATCCTCGAGTTCCAGCACGCCTGCTTCGCGCGCCTCGCCAGCTTCGTGCCGCGCCTCGAGACGCTTGCCGGCGAGAAAGGATACACCTACCAACGCGCCGGAGGCATCGAACGCGTCATGAAACTCCTCATCCTCGAGTTCCCCTTCGCCTTCTGGCAATGGAGCGGCGACGTCGAGGAGATCCCCCTCCCCGATCTCGAGCACGACGACGACCTGTTCAACTATCTCGTCAGCGTCTCGCCGCCCGGCTTCTTCTCCGACCAGGAGATCGACGCCATCCTCCCCTTCTACCACGCCGCGTTTACCGAGATCGGCATGTACGCGTACGACTTCTCTCCCTTCCGCGCGTACTTCAAGCAGGAGCCTGACCGCCGCCGGATTGACTTCCGCTTCACGATCCCGGACTCCATCCCGCTGCCGCCCTTCAACCGCGAGCAGGCGATGGCGATCAACCGCTGGCTGCAGTCCGACGCCACGCGCGTGCTCTTTATCTACGGGGGACGCGACCCCTGGTCGGCAACCGCCGCCAACCCCGGGAAGAACGACAAGTGCAAGGTGTACTTCAAGGCGGACGCCAACCACACGTGCCGCATCTCGTCCTTCGAGCGCGTCGTCCAGGACGACATCATCAGCACGCTCTCCTCCTGGCTCAACAGGGATACGCCACGCGACGAGTAGCCTCCCGCCGCCCTCCTCTCTCTCCCCCGTTTCCGCGGCACGGCATCGACGCCCGTTGCGCGTGAGCGGAGCTTTTTCCGCTTGCTCTCTACCGTCGTCGCACCCTTGTCGCCGGTTTACCGCTTGCTCTCCACCGTCGTCGCCGGTATCCCCCAATTTTCCCGTTGCCCTTCCAACGTGCGCGAAGGCAAGAGCAGGGGGTCGTGTCTGGCCGTCGAACGTTCGCGAAGGAGTGATCAGGGGGTCGTGTCTGGCCGTCGAACGTTCGCGAAGGAGTGATCAGGGGGTCGTGTCTGTCCGCGGAACGTGCGCGAAGGAGTGATCAGGGGGTCGTGTCTGTCCGCGGAACGTG
>JAIRKS010000024.1 GCA_031259905.1 Odoribacteraceae bacterium | reverse complement strand
GACGCAGAGGGGCATTGCAAGTTTGCAAAACGGTTTTGCGTCGACGCAGAGGGGCATTGCAAGTTTGCAAAACGGTTTTGCGTCGACGCAGAGGGGCATTGCAAGTTTGCAAAACGGTTCTGTCTCGAGACAGAGGGGCATTGCTTTGTCCACGCTGGACATTGCTCTGTCTACGGTAGACATTGCTCTGTCCACGGCCGACATTGTCACGTCAAGGCGCGTTGGCCCTGCGCTCGCGCGCGGGGAATGCCGGTGTTATTTTCATTTTTTTCTTACCTTCGTGGCATGAACACAAGAGAGGAACGCGATAGTATAGAAAAAGTACACGCGGCGCTCGTCGAGGGAAGTCGAGTGATCACGGACTCCCGCGCGGTGCAGGAAGGGGATATTTTCATCGCGCTCGAGGGCGAGCGTCATGACGGTAACCGCTTTGCCGGGGAGGCTCTCGCGCGTGGCGCGCGCCTCGCCGTGGTGAACGAGCGGGCCGCGGGAGGGGAACGACGCGTGGCGACGCGCGACACGACGCGCTTCCTGCAACAGCTGGCAGGGCATCATCGCCGGTATCTCGGCATCCCGGTGCTCGCGATTACCGGCACGAACGGTAAAACGACGACGAAAGAACTCTGTCACGCCGCGCTCTCGCGGGCGTTCGTCGCGACGGCGACGCGCGGTAACCTGAATAATCACATTGGAGTCCCCCTCACGCTGCTGGAGATGAACGCTTCCACGCGCGTGGGGATCGTCGAGATGGGAGCGAACCATCCCGGCGAGATTGCCGCGTCGTGTGCCGTGGCCGCGCCGGACCTCGGCATCATCACGAACGTCGGCGACGCGCACCTCGAGGGGTTCGGTAGCCGCGAGAACGTCGCCCGCGCGAAGGGCGAGCTGTACGATTTTATCCGCGCCCGCGGCGGGACGGTGTTCGTGACCGCGCGGGATGAACAGCTGGCGCGGATGGCGCGCGGGATCACCACCGTGACGTACAGCGGCACGGCGACGGCGCTTTATCCCTACCTGGCCTGCGACGCGGTGACGTCGCGCGGGCAACTCTCCACCGGTACGCGGCTCGTCGGCGAGTATAACGCGGACAACGTCGCGGCGGCCGTCGCCGTGGCGCTCTATTTTGGCGTGACGCCGGTCGCGGCGCGGGAGGCTATCGAGGGATACAGCCCGTCGAACCTCCGCTCGCAGCTTTTCCAGGGGGCGCGCAACACGGTGGTGCTCGACGCGTATAACGCGAATCCCGGCAGCATGAGGGCGGCCATCGCGCATTTCGCGGGGATGCCGGGGGAGAACAAGTTGCTCGTCCTCGGGGAGATGCTGGAGCTGGGGGAACACGCGGCGCGGGAGCACGAGGCGCTGCTGGAGTGGGTGGCGACGGTGTGCCCGTGCCGCGTGTTGCTGGTGGGGCGCTCGTTCGAGGCGGCGGGGGATGGTCGCGCGTTTGCCCGCTGGTTCCCGGACACGGCCGCGCTGGTCGATTACCTGCGTCGCGCGCCCGTCTCCTCGTCGCTCGTGCTGGTAAAGGGGTCGCGCGGGAACGCGCTGGAACAAATCGTGGAATGTCTATAATATAATGTATATGAATGAAAGATTAGTGATTATCCCCACGTATAACGAGAAAGAGAATATCGAGCGGATCACGCGTGCGGTCTTCTCGCTGTCGCCAGCCTTCGACGTGCTGGTGGTCGAGGACAATTCCCCCGACGGGACGGCCGGCATTGTCCGGGAGCTGCAACGGGAGTTCCCGCGCCTGTTCATGATCGAGCGGCAGGGGAAGCTGGGACTGGGGACGGCGTATATCGCCGGCTTCAAGTGGGCGCTGGAATGCGGTTACGAGTACCTGTTCGAGATGGACGCGGACTTCTCCCACGATCCGAACGACCTCCCGCGCCTGTACGAGGCTTGTGCCGGGGGACGTGCCGACGTGGTGATCGGCTCGCGGTACGTGACGGGGGTCAACGTGGTGAACTGGCCGGCGAGCCGCGTGTTGATGTCCTACCTCGCCTCGCGGTACGTGAGGTACGTCACCGGTATGAAGGTGCACGACGCCACGGCGGGGTTCGTCTGTTACACGCGCGCCGTGTTGGAAACCATTGATCTCGACCGTATCCGCTTCAAAGGGTACGCCTTCCAGATCGAGATGAAGTTTACCGCGTGGCGACTCGGCTTCAGGATAAAGGAGATCCCTATCATCTTTACCGACCGCACGATGGGTACCTCGAAGATGAGCGGCGGGATATTCAACGAGGCGCTCTGGGGGGTTATCACGCTGAAGTGTAGGAGAACACGCCGGAGAAGAAAAGAATGAAAACGTTACTGCACGGTGCGACGATTGTCAACGAGGGAGAGGTCTTCCGCGGGGATCTCCTGCTCGACGGGGAGTTTATCGATACCGTGGCCCGCGGGGAGATCCGCGCCGTCCCCGCCGGCACGAAGTGTATTGACGCTACCGGGCAGTACATTATCCCCGGTGTCATCGACGAGCACGTGCATTTCCGCGAGCCGGGACTGACGCGCAAGGAGGACATCGCCGCGGGAAGTCGTGCGGCTGCCGCGGGAGGAATTACCTCGTTCATGGACATGCCGAACGTCGTGCCCCCCACGACGACCCGCGCGCTGCTGCTCGAGAAGCACGAGATCGCCCGGCGGGATTCCGTCGTGAATTACTCGTTTTATATAGGGGCTTCCACGGGGAATATCGAAGAGATCCGGCACGTGGACGCGCGCCTCGCGTGCGGGGTGAAGGTGTTCATGGGATCGTCCACGGGTAACCTGCTGGTGGATAACGAGGAGTTGCTCGACAGTATTTTCTCCGCGTCGCCCCTCCTGGTGGCCGCGCACTGCGAGGATAACGCGATCATCGGCCGTAATCTCTCCCGCTACCGGGAGATGCACGGGGGGGATATTCCCCCCTCCTGCCACCCGTTGATACGCGACCGGGCGGCGTGTATCGCGAGTTCATCGCTCGCCGCGCGGGTGGCCCGCTCGCACCCCTCTTGCCGCCTGCACCTCCTGCACCTCAGCACGCGCGAGGAGATCGACCTGCTCGACGACGGGCCGCGCGTCGCACGCCGCGTCACCGGCGAGGTATGCGTGCATCACCTCTGGTTTAACGATTCCGCGTACCTTACTTTCGGTAACCGCGTCAAGTGGAACCCGGCCATCAAGGGCGAGGAGGATCGCCGCGCCTTGTTGCGCGCCGTCAGCGAGGGACGCGTCGACGCGATCGCCACCGACCATGCCCCGCACCTCCCGGCGGAGAAGGAAGGAGGGTACGAGCAGGCGGCCAGCGGGGGACCGATGGTGCAACACGCGCTGCCGGTGATGCTCGAGTTGATGGAACGCGGGGAGATCTCCCTTCCCGCCATTGTCGAGGGGATGTGTCACGCGCCTGCCGATATTTTCAGGGTGGAGCGGCGGGGATACCTCCGCCCCGGGTACAAGGCGGATGTCGTCCTGTTCGAGCGCTGCCCGTGGAGAGTGACGAGGGAGAACGTGCTTTACAAGTGCGGCTGGTCGCCCCTGGAAGGGAGCGCATTCTCGCACCGCGTGGTCGCCACGTTCGTGAACGGGCAGCTCGTCTACCGGGACGGGCAGTTTACCGGGGCACGTCCCGGAGAAGCATTGTCATTCAATAACGGGTAAGGGTACGCACGGAACAGGTGTCCCGTGGAACGCGCGCTGTCGCGGCTCGGGATCTGCTTGAATGGTATGAAAGTGGTTTCAGCAGGAGACGCGTCACCCTCGGTTTTCCAGCAACTGTCGCGCGTTCTCGATGGCGGCGCTGGAGATTGTGCTCCCGCTGATCATGCCGGCGATCTCGGCGATTCGCTCCTCGCGCGAAAGGCGCTTGACGCGCGAGAGGGTACGCTGTCCCTCTTCCTTATATACCTTGAAATGCACGTCGGCAGCGGCGGCCACCTGTGGCAGGTGAGAGATGCAGATCACTTGCACGCGCTCGGACATCCGTCGCAGCATCGTCGCTACGCGGTGAGCGATTTCTCCCGACACACCCGTGTCGATCTCGTCGAAGATGATCGCCGGGAGTCGCTTTGCACGGGAGAGGATGTATTTCATGGAGAGCATCAGGCGAGAGGTCTCTCCCCCCGACGCAACGCGGGAAAGCTCGCCCGGTGCGTGGTTCTTGTTGGCCGAGAAGAGGAAGGTGACTGCATCTTTCCCCGTGTCGGTAAACTCCATTGACGGCTCGACGACTACCGAGAAGCGTGCGTGTCGCATCCCCAGCTCCACGAGCAGCGCGTGTGTCTCCTCTTCCAGCGGTGCAGCACCCGCCACCCGCTCCCGGTGTAGCCGTGCGGCTACCTCCTCCAGCTCCTGTTCCGCCTGCCGGACGCGGGAGGATAACTCCTCCACGCGGTATTCGCTCGATTCGATCTCGCGCAGTTGTCTGTCCAGGTCGTCTTTCACGCGGATTAACTCGTCGACATCTCTCGCCTTGTACTTGTGTAGCAGATCGTACAGCTCGTCTAACCGTTCGCGGGTCGCGCAAACACGGTTGGGGGAGTACTCGATCTCTTCGGCGCGTCGACTTGCCTCGTCGGCAATGTCCTGTAGCTCTATGATCACCGACTGTAGCCGTTCCCCGTATTCCCGCGCCTCCCCGATTACTCCTGCGATGGCGTCCAGCCGGTTGCCGGCGGAACGCAAGGCCTGTACCACGGGTCGCTCTTCGCCGGTCAGCACGTCGACGAGTTCCCCGAACGTCCCCTTGATTGTTTCCGCGTGCGAGAGCAACGAAAGTTCCTCTTCTAGCTCCCGCTGCTCTCCCGGCCGCAGACGTGCCGCGTCCAACCGATTGAATTGAAAGCGTGTGAATTCTTCTTCCCGGGCATTTTCCTCGATTTTCCGCTTGCAGGCTTCCAGTTCGCGGAGTAGACCACGGTAATGCTCGTGCCGCTCGCGGTATTCCTCGAGTAGCGGCCTGTTGCCGCGGAAGCGGTCCAGCACTTCCACCTGGTAGCCCGGTTGACCGAGGAGCAGCGACTGGTGTTGCGAGTGAATGTCCACCAGCAACTCGCCCAGCTCTTTCAGCGTCTTGTTGTTTACCGGCGTGTCGTTGATAAACGCGCGCGATCGTCCGTCAGCGTGGATTTCCCGCCGCACGACTGTCTCTGTTGCGTGATCCAACCCGTTTACCTCGAACCACTTCTCCACGTGATAGCCGGAGATGTCGTGCGTGATCTCCGTCACGCACTTCCGTCCCTTGTCCGTGATT
>JAIRKS010000176.1 GCA_031259905.1 Odoribacteraceae bacterium | reverse complement strand
TTAAGTACGATATATACCGTACTTAAGTACCAAGCCCGGAAATTTAAGTACGGTACCCGGAAATTTAAGTACGGTATATACTGTACTTAAGTACGATACCCGGAAATTTAAGTACGGTGTCCGGAAATTTAAGTACGGTATATACCGTACTTAAGTACGGTGCCTGGAACTTTTAGTACCAAACCCTCCCGTTCATCGAGGGGAGGGGCGCGGCGCGGGGCAATGCTGTTAGTCGTTTGGGGGTAAAAAGAGGGGGAAGGGCGGGTGGCGGGGGAGGATCTTCGCGTATCTTCGCGAGGCAAAAAACAAGAATCATGGGAAAGAAACAAGAGTACTCCTACAAGCCGTTGCCGGCCGAGCACGGCAAGTTGCCCCCGCAGGCGCTCGACCTGGAGGAGGCCGTGCTCGGCGCGTTGATGCTGGAAAAAGACGCCTATATTATGGTGAGCGACTTGCTGAAGCCCGAATGTTTCTACAAGGAAAGTCACCAGAAGGTGTACCGTGCCGTGCAGTCGCTGTCGCTCAATAACGAGCCGGTTGACTTGCTGACGGTGAGCGAGGAGTTGAAGCGCGCGGGCGACCTGGAGAGTGTCGGCGGGTACTATTACCTCTCGCAACTGACGTCGCGGGTGGCTTCCGCCGTGCACATCGAGTTTCACGCGCGGATCATCGTGCAGAAGTATATCCAGCGGGAGCTTATCCGCGCCTCGACGGAGATTCAGGCGAGGGCGTACGACGATGCCGCTGACGTGGCGGATCTCGTGGACATGGCGCAGAAGATGGTGTTCGAGATCGCCGAGGGGAATATTAAGAAGGAGACGACGCCGGTGAACGTGCTCGTCGACCAGGCGATCCGGAGTATCGAGGAGATCGGGAAGCGGGAGGGGGGCGTTAGCGGCGTCCCGTCGGGGTTTGACGCGCTGGACGAGATTACCTCGGGGTGGCAGCCCTCGGACCTGGTGATTATCGCCGCGCGGCCGTCGATGGGGAAAACGGCTTTCGTGCTGTCGATGGCGCGGAACATGGCGGTGGAGCACGGCGTGCCGGTGGCTATTTTCTCGCTGGAGATGTCCTCGTTGCAGCTCGTTAACAGGCTTATCGCGAGCGAGACGGGCATCGGGTCGGAGAAGTTGCGCAACGGGAGGCTCTCCGTCGAGGAGTGGAAGGTGCTTCACTCCAGGATTTCGGGGTTGCTCAAGGCGCCGCTGTACGTGGACGACACGCCGGCGCTGTCGATCTTCGAGTTGCGGGCCAAGTGCCGCCGGCTGCAGCAGCGTTACGGGATCCAGGCGCTGGTGATCGATTACCTGCAGCTGATGACCGCCGGGAGCGACGCGCGGAGCAACCGCGAGCAGGAGGTGAGCATGATCTCGCGGCAGTTGAAGATCATCGCCAAGGAGTTGAACGTCCCCGTGATCGCGCTCTCGCAGCTGAACCGGTCGCTGGAGCAACGCGAGAACAAGAAGCCGATGCTCTCGGACTTGCGCGAGTCCGGCGCGATCGAGCAGGATGCCGACATGGTGATCTTTATCCACCGGCCGGAGCGCGTCGGGATAAGGGTCGATGACGAGGGGAACAGCCTGAAGGGGATCGCCGAGATTATTATCGCCAAGCATCGCAACGGCGCCGTCGGGGATATCCGCTTGCGGTTCGTCGAGGAGCTTGCTTTCTTCCGTAACCTGGAGAGGGCCTCGCCGTTCTACTCCGCGTCGCCGGCGATCGCCCGCGGGAGACGGGGGGCGGGGAAGGGCGCGGAGAAGACAACGAAGAAGATTCCGTCGAGGATGAACGAGGAGATCCCCCTCGACGCGATTTACCGGCCCGATACCGATTTCGAGGCGCGCGAGTCTGATGATATTTAATCCCCGGCGCGCGTGAAGTACAAGTTAATATACTGGGTAAAGTGTTACCTCTTCTGGATCGCCTTCGCGTGGATCGCGCGGGCGATCTTCTCGTGTTACCAGTGGCAGGAGACGCTGGGGTTGACGGGGGAGGAGATTTTCATGCTCTTCTGGAGGGGGGCGCGCGTGGATCTCTCGTTCGGGGCGTACGTCATGATGGTGGTGTCGCTGGTGCTGTCGGCGGGCGCGTTCTTCCCGTCGCGCGGCACGCGCCGCGTGCTGGACGTGCTGATGGCGCTGCTGTTGCTCGCGGCCGGCGGTATCGTGACGGGCGACCTGGAGGTGTACGGGAACTGGGGGTATCACGTGGACGCGACGCTCCTGCTCTACGTGAAGACGCCGGGCGCGATGCTTGCCTCCGTGTCGGGCGCGCGGGTGGTGGGGTTGCTGTTGTTGTGGATGGCGCTGTCGACGGGTTGTTTCTTGCTGTACCGCCTGGCGGTGGCCCCCTCGCTGGGGAGGGCGCGACGGGCGCGGTGGCACGCCGTGCCGTTCCTGTTGCTGGCGGGCGCGCTGGTGTTGCCGGCACGCGGGGGGCTGAACGTGGCGCCGATGAACGCGAGTTTCGTCTTTTTCCACCCGACGAACATGCACGCGAACCAGGCGGCGCTGAACCCGGCGTGGAATTTCTTGTACGAGCTGCTGCACGTCGGCGACTTGAAGGATAATTTTCATTTCATGCCGGGGGAGGAGGCCGGGCGGCTGGTGGATTCGCTTTACCGGGAGGAGGGCGAGTTCCGTCGCGTGTTGAGCGAGCGGCGTCCGAACGTGGTGGTGCTGTTGCTCGAGACGTTTACCTCGAACGCGTGGGAGGTGATGCCGAACGTGCGGGCCGTGGCGCGGGAGGGGATATTGTTCTCGAACGTGTACGCTACCGGTAATCGCTCCGACCGGGGGCTTACCGGCGTGATCAGCGGTTTCCCGTCGTATCCCGCGGCCTCGCTGCTGAAGTACCCGGGGAGGATGCACGCCCGGCCGCGCTTCCCGCTGGACATGGAGCGGGAGGGGTACCGTACCGCTTTTTATTACGCGGGCGACCTCAATTTCGCCGGCTTCCGCTCGTATGTCACGATGACGTTCCAGCGCGTGGTGACGGAGCGCGATTTTTCGGGCGAGGCCGTCAGGAACGCGTTCAAGTGGGGCGTGCACGACGAGTACATGCTCGATCGCTTGCACGATGATTTGTCGCGGGCCGTCGCGCCCTCCCTGCACGTGGCCTTCACGATGAGTAGCCACGAGCCGTTCGAGGTGCCGGGCGAGACGGTCGTCCCCGGCGACGGGCGAGGGGAGAGGCTCATGAACGCGATCGCTTACACGGATCGCTGCCTCGGGCGGTTCTTCCGCCGCTGCAAGGAGTCCGGCACGTGGGATAACACGCTCTTCGTGCTGGTGGCCGATCACGGCACGCGGCACGTGGGGAACCTCGCGCCGCACGCGCCGGCGGCTTACAAGATCCCGTTGGTGTTCACGGGGGGCGTCGTGACGGAGCGAGGCTCGGTGGTGACGACGATCGGCTCGCAGACGGACGTCGCGGCCACGTTGCTGGCGCAGCTCGACATGGATTATTCTCGTTACCGTTATAGCAAGAATTTGTTGAATCCCCGCGTGCTTCCTTTCGCGTATTACGCGTATTCGCGCGCTGCCGCGTTGATTGACGGGCGCGGCGCCTGTATCCTCGACTTGAAGGGGGGGGAGAATCTCGGCGATAACGATGACCCGCGCGTCCGCGTGACGCTGGAGGCGTACCTCCAGGTGATCGAGGCGGAGTTCAAGGGGGATTCACGGTTCAAAGCGGATCCGGTTGGCGATGGAGCGCCCGAGGGTTAGCTCGTCGATGTACTCGAGGTCGTTCCCGGTGGCGATGCCCCTGGCGAGCGTGGTGACGGCGAGGTCGTCTCGCCGGGCAAGTTTCTTGAAGATATAGTAGGCGGTGGTTTCTCCCTCGATGGTCGTCCCGAGGGCGAAGATGACTTCCCGCGCGTTCTCCACGCGGCGGAGCAGCGTGTCGACGTGCAGGTCGGCGGGGCCGATCCCGTCGACGGGCGAGATGATGCCGCCGAGCACGTGGTAGACGCCGTGGTACTGGCCGGTGGATTCGATGGAGATCACGTCCTGGATGTTCTCGACGATGCAGATGACGGTCGCGTCGCGTCGCGTGTCGAGGCATATCTCGCACGCGTCGCCGTCGGCGATGTTGTGGCAGTGCTTGCACTCTCGTATGGACTCCTTGAGCTGCCGGATGGCGTCGACGAAGGCGTCGACGGCCGGCTTGTCCCGCCGCAGGAGGTGCAGGACGAAGCGCAGCGCCGTTTTCCTGCCGATGCCGGGGAGCGTGGCGAATTGTTCCACGGCTCTTTCCACTAATCTTGAAGAGAGGGATAGCATTTATCAGCGGTCTTCTTTGAACCTGATGTCGCGGACGAGCATCTGCACGTCGTTTTCGCGGCGCGAGGTGTCGTTTCTCTGTAACGTGTAACAGACGTCGAAGACGTCGCCGTTGGTGACGCGCGGGAAGAGGTCTCCCATCCCGAAGGCGATGCCGTGGCGGTCGGTGTAGACGCGGGCGCGGGTCTCGTCGCAGGCGTGCACGCGGGCATCGTCGACGACTTGCAGCTGTACGTGTTCCTTGTGCCGTCCCACCTGCCTGGAGCCGAAGTCGCTCAGCCCTTCCGTGAGGAACACGGGCACGGTGTTGTCCGGCCCGAAGGGGGCGAAGAGTTGCACCATGTCGTGTAGCTCCGGGGTAATGTCCTCGAGATCCACGCGGGCGTCGATCGTGACGCGCGGCAGCGTCAGCGTCGCCGGGATGGTGTCGCGGACGACGCGTTGGAAGGCGGCGCGGAAGGCGGCGACGTTTTCGCGTTTCAGTGTCAGGCCGACGGCGTACTTGTGTCCCCCGTAGTTCTCGAGGTATTCCCCGCAGCGGGAGATGGCCTCGTAGAGGTCGTAGCCCTCGACGGATCGCGCGGATCCGATGACGATGCCGTCGAACTCGGTGAGGATTACCGTTGGCCGGTAGAAGTGCTCCACGAGCCGCAGGGCGACGATGCCGATGACGCCGCCGTGCCACCCCGGGTTGTAGAGGACGATGGCCTTTTCCCCGGTTTCGCGGACGGCCTTGAGGGCTTCCTCCGTGATGTCGTGGTCGAGTTTCTTTCTCTTGTCGTTGAAGTCGTCGAGATCCCCGGCGACGCGTCGTGCGGTTTCCTCGTCCTCGGCGACGAGTAGTTCGACGGACTTGTCTCCCGCGTCCATTCTCCCGGCGGCGTTGATTTTCGGGCCGACGCGCGCGACGATGTCGTTAATCGTGAGGTCTCGCGCGCCGGCGGCGTCGATGATTGTTTTCAGCCCGAGGGAGGGGTTGCTGTTGAGTCGTTCCAGCCCGAAGCGGGCCAGGACGCGATTTTCCCCCGTGACGGGGACGATGTCTCCGGCGATGCTCACGCACACCAGGTCGAGCAGCTCGTGGAGCATCCCGTCGGGCAGGGCGTGCCTGTCGTTGTAGGCTTGCGCCAGCTTGAAGCTCACGCCGCACCCGCTGAGCCACTCGTACGGGTAGTGGCAGTCCTTCCTCCTCGGGTCGAGGACGGCGACGGCGTCGGGGAGCGTGTCGCCTGGCGTGTGATGGTCGCAGATGATGATGTCGACGTGTTTCTCCCGCGCGTAGTCCACTTGCTCGATGGATTTCACGCCGCAGTCGGTGACGATGACCAGCGAGATGTTTTCTCCCGCGGCCTTGTCGATGGCTACCGCGGAGAGTCCCGGCCCCTCGGAGAACCGTCCGGGGATGTAGTACGCGGGGGGCGCGGCGAGTTTATCCTTGAAATACTTGTAGAGGAGCGCGACGGATGTTGTCCCGTCGACGTCGTGATCGCCGTATATCATGACGTTTTCCCCGCGCTCGATGGCCTTGTCGATCCTGTCGATGGCCTTGTCCATGTCCTTCATGAGGAACGGGTCGTGCAGCATGTCGAGGGTGGGGGAGAAGAATTCGCGTGCCTCCCCGGCGGAGGTGACGCCTCGTTGCAGCAGCAGGTTCGCGATGACCGGGCTGCAGGGGATTGCTTCGGCTAATGTTCTTGTTTCGTTCTCGTCAGGCGCGGCGTTGACTACCCATGTTTTCTCCATTTGTTGATTCACTTTTGGCTACAAAGTAGCGGTTTTTTCGTGGTATTTCAAAGCGTGTCCCGTGTTATTTTCGGCGTTACGCGTTACGCGGTTGGTGGTCAACGTGTCGCTTGTCTTCTTTTCCCGTGACACGGGGGCGTTATCATGTTCCCCGGCGTTCTTGCAGCGTTCCTCGCCCCTTGTCACGGGAAACGCACGGCGACGACCCGCGTGCACGCGACGCGTTCCCGCGAACGCGCGGGATAAAATGCCCCGCGTCTCG
>JAIRKS010000082.1 GCA_031259905.1 Odoribacteraceae bacterium | reverse complement strand
TTTGTTGCAATAATTTCGCCAGTATACGACTATGCGCGTTTTCGTTAGCGTGCAACTCGTCTATCACGTTGATATGATAGACGAGTTTTGATGCCGCTTTTTCACTTGCCACTTTGAATCTCGACAGGAACTCGAAGAGCCGAGATACGCCCTCGATTTCCCGCGCCATTACTTTTTGAATAAAATCCAATCCGTTTTTTACATCGTGAGTCGTTTGCATGTTCATTAACGTTACGCTTTTCGCGAAAGTAACGATTCAGTTGGATTTTCCGCGAACTCGCGGCAAGTCATCGCGTGCACGCGAAGCGTCGCCGCAGACTCGCGGCAAGCCTTCGCGTGTGCGCGAAGCGTCGCCGGTAAGAGAGAGGCGGGCGGGGTTTACTTGCTTTTGATGATCTCGACGATGCGTTCGTTGTTGATGATAATCATCCCGTGGCGGTCGTCGGTGATGCCCTCCCGGAGGCGGTAGGGGTAGGTGGGGACGCCGTCCTTCATGATCGTGGGCACGAAGACGAATTGCAGGTTGTCCCGGGTTTCGCGCAGGGAGTGGCCGGCCTCGATGATGTGCGTGGAGATGATGAAGGAGCAGTTGCGGTGGTTGGAGTACGCGTCGGTGACGGCGACGGTAGCGTCGTAGGCATCCTTGACGTTGGTTCCCTTGAAGAGTTCGTCGAAGACGATGATCAGGTTTTTGCCGCTGGCAACTTCCCTGGCGACGTGCTTGACGCGCAGTACCTCGGCGTAGAAGTGGCTGTATCCCATGTTCAGGTTGTCGGCGACGTTGATCGAGGTGAAGAGGCCGTCTTGCACGGAGAACTCCATCTCGCGCGCGGCGACGGGGAATCCCATGTGCGCGAGGTAGACGGCGATGCTGAAGGATTTCATGAGGGTCGACTTGCCGGCCATGTTCGCGCCGGTGAGGAAGATGACGTTGCGATCGCGCGTGATCTCGATGGTGTTCGGGACGGCGCGCTCGATGCACGGGTGGTACACCTCTTTCACGGTGATCCGGTTCTCGTTCTCGTCGAAGGGGAGCGCCCGCGCGGGGACGAGTCCTCGCTCGCGGGCGGCGCGGGCGATGGCGAGGTAGGCGTCGAACTCGTGGAGGAGTTGCATGATCTCCCTCGTCTGCTCGCGGCAACCGGCGCGCAGGGTAAAGTCGCGGCGGGCGACGTCGAACCACCTCCACTTTTTGTTCGCCGGCACGTTGAACACCCACTCCAGGCGCTTGTCGGCGAAGAGACGCCGCGCTGCCTCCAGGCGTTCACGGTAGGCGGGGGGGACGTCCCCCTCGGCGAGTTGCGCGGTGAAGTCGCGGAGGATCTTGATGAATCGCGTGGCGGCGACGAGGCCGGAGCGCGTGATCTCGTACTCCTTGTCGGCGCCGATGTAGTGCATCAGCTTGCGCCGTCCCGTGTAGAAGAGCGCCTCGAGGAGGGTCTCCCCGCCGGAGTTGCTGAAGTAATGATCGACGATGACGAAGAGGTCGTTGTCGACGGGGAACGGCAGCGCGCGCTCCTTGAAGTACGCGATGATGCTCGCGCGGTCGTTGATGGCGGCGGCGTCGTTCAACGGCTGGTGGAACATGGCTTCCAGGAGCAGCTTCCCGCCGCGCGTGCGGGTGGTGTTGAAGAGGTTAAATATGGAGTTGGGGCGGAATTCTCCAAGCATGTTGAGGTCTTCGAGCGTCTGCTTGTCGACGAGGAAGGGTGATTTTTCTCCCGTCGCGTGGTCCTTCTCCTCGCCGCGGATGATGTCGATTACCTTCTCGTTGTTGATGATCATCATGCCGTGCCTGTCCCCGGTGATGCCGTCGGCGAGGGTGTACGTGTAGCGGGGGACGTTCCCGTCCATGACCGTCGGGAAGTAGACGAAGTGGATGTTGTCGCACATGTTTCCCAGCGTCTCTCCCGCCTCTATGATGTGCGTCGAGATGACGAAGAGGCAATCCCTCTTCCCGGAGAACGCCTCGGTGATCGCGACGGTGGCGTCGTAGGCATCCTTCACGTTGGTCCCGCGGAATAGTTCGTCGAAGATGACGAGCAGGTTCTTCGACCGCCCGAGTTGCTCGGCCACTTTTTTCACGCGCAGTACCTCGGCGTAGAAGTGGCTGTACCCCATGTTCAGGTTGTCGGGGAGATTGATGGTGGTGTACATTCCCTCGAGGACGGAGAACTCCATCTCTCTTGCCGGGACGGGGAAGCCCATGTGGGCGAGAAACACGGCGATGCTTAACGTCTTCATGAACGTCGATTTCCCCGCCATGTTCGCTCCCGTCAGGAAGATCACGTTGTTGGAGCGATCCACGGAGAGGGAGTTGGCCACGGCATTTTTCACCATCGGGTGGTAGACTTCTTTTATCTTGAGGGAATTGTTGCCCCCCGGCAGCGCCCTAGCGATGACGAACCCGTACTTCGTTGCCACGAGCGCCACGGCGATGTAGACGTCGAGGTTGTAGATCCAGTAGAGCAGCCGCTGCAGTTTCTCCCTCACCTTGAAACGCAGGAGGGCGTCGAGACTTGCCGTCCTCGCGTAGGGGAGTTTTTTCCCGATCTTCTCCTCGAAGAGCGGCGCGAACTCCGGGTCGCGCGCGAGCCGTCCCATCTCCTCCACCTCGGCGCGGTAGGGGCCTGATTCCTCGTTTTTCTCCATGACCTCGACGAACGCTCTCAGGCGGTTGACGATCTCGATCGCGGCGAGCACGCCCTTGTGCAGCTGGTCGTAGTCGGTATCGGCGCCCATTGCTCCTTTTAATTTCCGCTGGAGGGTATTGTCTTCCACGGTCAGGCGCGTGCGGCTATCCGTGTTCGCCAGGTAATACTCGATCGTGTCGAACAACTCCCCGCGGAACGGGAACGTCATCCCGTTCGTCTGGAAGAAGCGGATGATGCTGCCTCGTTTGTTGATCCTGTCCTCCTCGGAGAGCGGGTAGAGGAACATCTCCTCGAGCACGCGTGCTCCCCCGCGCGTGCGGGTGGTGTTAAACATGTTGTAGATAGAATCTCTCCCGCGTTTCCCGAAGATATTCAGGTCGTCGAGTGTTTGTTTGTCGATGATAAAAGCCATGTTACTGTCGATTTATGGATTGTTTAAGCGGGGCTTGTCCTCGCGAATAGTTACATTTCCCGCGATGTTAAGCAATAATATTCATTTTTCTGCCCGCGCTGCTTAAAGTTAGTTCAACGCGCGACGATGCCCCGGGGAACTTCCCGTTCCCCGGGGTGCACGCGTCTATCTTCCCCGGCGACGGATCCAGATAAACAGGCAGCTCGCCAGTAGCAGCAGCGGGAAGAGGCCCATCAGTAGCCACTTGCCCACTTTCGCGCCGGCACCGGTCATGAACAGCTCGTTATCGGGCGGCACTGGTCGGCGCACGTCGATCGGCACTTCGTTGTCCGACATCCAGAAGAACGAACCCATGATCAGGTTGTAGTTCGCTGCCGGCACGCGCGCCCGCTGGATGCTGATCTCCCCGTTGCTGAGGCAATCGGCGTCTCCCGCGATCAGCACCCGTTGTTCCTTCCCGTTCACCTGCCGCGTCAGCGCCAGGGCGGTCGGGTACGACCTTGCTACCTCGCCGATCGCGGGGTTGAGGCGGACGGTGTCGTCGATGAAATCGGTTGTCTCCAGCTCGTTCCAGCTATCCGTCGTGTCGCTGACGAGCAGCGGGATCACGTCGAACCCCTTATCCGTCGTGTACTCCAGCGCCACGCAACCGGGCATCGTCACCACGTTGCGGCGGGTATACATGACCTCGTGGATGTAGGAGAGATCCTTTCCTGCCGGCGTCACGCGGGCCTGGATGAAGTCTGCCGGGAAATTGTTCAGGGGCAAGCCCGGTCTTACTCTTGGCGTCTCCTCGCTCACGTACTTCACGAGTTGTCCCGGCAGGAAGCGCGTGCCGAAGCGCTCGACGAGCGGGTTCATTACCTCCTGGCGGCGCCTGTCGCCGAGGATCACGAGATTGCCGCCGCGGTCGATGTACTCGTCCAGGTTGGCTCGCTCTGCCGGGGAGAACGGTGTTCGCGCGTCGGCGATCACCAGGACGCTCACGTTCGCCGGCACCGGCGCGTCGAGGCGTACCTCGGTGAAATCGAATCCCTGGTTGATCAAGGAATAGCGGAAGGGCTTGTCGCTCGAGAAGCGGAAGTAGCCGCGGTCGCCCTCGTTGCTGATGTCCCGCTCTCCGTGGCCCGTCACGAAGCCGACGAGCGGCAGCTCCATCACCATCCGTTTCAGCGCGGCGGAGATCTCCGTCTCGCCGGGGTAACGCATCATGTCGTCGAACATCCTGAGGAAAGTTTTCTCGCCGCTCTCGCGTTCCAGCAGGCGCGTGAGTCGGAACTTTTCCGGCTCCAGGTCGATGATCTTGGCGATCTCCTCCGGCGGGAGGAACATCGTCGAGTCGATGTCCGCGCTCTTGCTGATCTGCCCGACGATGCGCGCGTCGTCAAGACCGGGGTAACGCCGGGCGAGGTTCGGGTCGCCGGGATTCTTGTAGTAATAGACGTACTTCACCTTCATCTCCGGCTTGAAGCGGACGTACTGCGAGAAGCGTTCCATGTCGTACTTCCGGTTGCGCGGCAGCGCGTTCCACATCATGTTATCGAGGGCGTTCACGTAGACGGTCATCGTGAGGCCGCCTTCCGCGCGCTTGATGATTTCCTGGCTGTTTTCCGTGAGCGTGCGTTGTTTCGTGCGGGTCGCGTCGTGGAACGCCATCAGCGTCGGGCGCGAGGAGAAGTAGCCCATCAGCATGGCCAGCACGAAGACGACAACGTATTTCGAGAACGATACCTGCCAGCGTGCCTTCTGCCGGATGGCTTTCAGGCGCAGGATCGAGAGCGAGAGGAAGAGCCAGGACACGATCACGAAGTACAGCACGTCCTCGCTGCATATTAACCCGTTGATGGACTCGCCCGCCCGTCCCCCGATCGAGAGCCAGTAGGTGATCTCGCGCACGAAGTCGTACTCTTGCCCGAAGCGGCTAACGAAGTTTAGCACTGCCAGCACCGCCAGCGTCCCCATCGCCGCCACGACCTGGTACGATGTCAGGCTCGACATGAACAGCCCGATCGCCGCGTACGCGCAGATCAGCAGGTAGAGGCCCAGCATCCCGGACAGCGCCACGGGGAAGTCAAAGTCCTTGACCGTGCACGCCGACCACAGGACGAAGACAAAGAGTATGGCGATCATGATGGCCCCGTAGATCATCATCGAGAGGTACTTTCCGAGGATGATCTGGCTGTTCTTTACCGGCGAGGAGTACAGTAGCTTGATCGACCCGCTGCCAAGCTCCCGGCTCATCAGGCTCATTGTCAACAACGGGATGTATAGATAAAGGTATCCCTGCACGCTCGTGAACAACCCGCGCATTCCCCCGAAGAGGTTCAACGTGATGTTGCTCACCGAGTAATTTAGATCCTGGCTACGGACGAGTCCCCCGAACACGTCCGTGAATGCCATCGCCGCCTGGAACGTGAAAACGATCAGGATCAACCATGCCACCGGCGAATAAAAAAGAGTTTGTAATTCGGTTAAGGCTATTTTACGTGTAATTTTCATGACATTTCAATTTTAACGGGTACTTGTTTTTCTCGATAACTCGGCGAAGATCGCGTCCAGTGAATTCTTTTCCACGCCGATCTCCGTCAGCCGCCACTCCCCGGCGACGCTCGCCTTCACCACCCGGTCGATCGCCTCGCGGGCGTCCGTGAACCTCAGGCGGAAGCGGTTGCCGCCCAGCTCTTCCACGCCGGCAACCCCCTCCAGCGCGGCCAACGCGCCGGCGGGAGGGGCGTTCATCAACGCGACCAGCAGCGTGTTCGGCGCGATGTAATTGTCAAACTCCTCGACCGTGCCGGAGAAGACGATGCTTCCCTGCTCGACCATCCGGATGTAATCGCACGTCGCCTGCACCTCGCTCAGGATGTGCGTCGAGAGGATCACCGTCCGTTCCGCCGCGATCTCCTTGATCAGGTGGCGGATCTCGAGGATCTGGTTCGGGTCGAGACCGTTCGTCGGCTCGTCGAGCACGACCAGCAGCGGCTCGTGAATGATCGCCTGCGCGATGCCGACGCGCTGCTGGTAACCGCCCGACAAGTTGCGGATCAGTCGCCTCCTGAAGTGCGTGATCCCGCACTTTTCCACCACGCCGTCGACGGCGGCGTTCACTCGCCCGTCGGGCACGCGGCGCAGGAACGCGCAATAGCGCAGGTACTCCTCGACGGTCAGGTCGGGATGCAACGGCGGCTTCTGCGGCAGGAAGCCGATAAACTTTTTCGCGCCGACGGGATCGCGTTTCGTGTCGATCCCGTTGATGTAGACGCTCCCGGCGGTTTGCTTGAGCACGCCGCACGCGATGTTCATCAGCGTCGACTTGCCGGCGCCGTTCGATCCGAGCAGGCCGTGGATGCCCGTGCCGCGGATCTCGAAATTGATGTCCCGGATCGCCCACTGCACGGTGTAGCGATGAGACAAGCCTTCAATTTTTACGATTGCTTTGTTCATACTTTCTGTTTTACGATAGATAGTGTTAGATAGTCTCTGGAAAAATTATCGCCCCGGCTGCCCGCGTGCCGCGCCGCGTGCCGGGACGCGGGGGGCGTTCCCGGGAACGGGTGGGTGGAGGTTAGTAGAAGCGAGTATGTCATGCTGTATTATCTTGTTTAAGCGAATGCGCGATTTTACTAAATGATATGTTCGTCACGACAATCTATACTATTAAACTTGACTTAAACTTGACTTAAAGATTTCTTCCTGTTAGTCACGCCCCTCCCCGCGACGTCCCGCCATCCCCCTCTCGCGTTTCCCCCGGTATTTTCTATCTTCGCGATCAAACATTACAGGATAGACTATGAATAGAACATTTCACGCGTGCGCGCTGGCGTGCTGCCTGCTGGCGTGGGGCAATGCCCCGGTCGGGGCACAAACGGCTTCGAGGGCAGGGACGCTCCTCGATAACGTCGTTAACAAGATAAAGAGTTATCCCGCCGTCGAGGTGATCTTCACCCTGACGATGGAGAACAAGGCGGAGAACGTCCGCGAGTCGTACCCCGGCAAGGCGTACATGAAGGGGAACATGTACCGGGTCGAGGTAATGGATGCCATCAATTATTTCGACGGGGAGGCGATCTATACCTACATGCCGGAGGTGGAGGAGGTGACGATCAAGGATCCGGGGGAGGAGCAAGAGGAGTTGCTCGACCCGACGATCCTGTTCGATATACATAACCGGGAGTTCACGCGCGAGTTGCTGGAGGAAAAGGGGGGGAAGGCACGCGTGGCGTTGACCCCGAAGAAGCCGGGGCAGATCAGGACGATCGACGTGTGGATCGACACGGCGACGAATGCCGTGGAGCGGGTGACGTCGTTCGGGAACGACGGGAACGATGTCAGCGTCCTGATCACGAGCCTGAAGCCTCCCGGACAGACGCCGAACGACGCGTTTTTCCGTTTTGACGCGAAGGCGCACCCGGGGGTCGAGGTGATCGACCTGAGGTGAGGGAATAGAGGCCGTCCCGCTCCGGGACGGGCGACGCGGCCCGGCGACAGGTCGCGCACGTGCTCGCCGGTATAGATTTCTTGCAGCACGTTGGTGAATTAATGAACGTAAATGTCGCCATTTCACTAAACTTTTTAACGGGATAGCTCGCTGCCCCCGCGTTAGCGGTACGCGACGGGGTTTTCGTCGTCACGGGAATACTTTTTCTCGTCGCCGCTGGCGGCGTTTACCGTTCCTGACGTTCCGGGTAGTCATCCCGCCCTCCGGGGTAGGTTTCCGGTGGCTTTCGGGAGCTCCCAAATTCATTTTGGGAGCTCCCAATTTCATTTTGGGAGCTCCCAATTCTATTTTGGGAGCTCCCAATCTCATTTTGGGAGCTCCCAATTTCATTTTGGGAGCTCCCAATTTCATTTTGGGAGCTCCCAATCTCATTTTGGGAGCTCCCAAATTCATTTTGGGAGCTCCCGAAATCATTTTGGGAGCTCCCAATTTTATTTTGGGAGCTCCCAATTTTATTTTGGGAGTTCCAAACGTGATCGGGCGAATGAAAAAAGCGATCGGGCGAATGAAAAAAGTGATCGAGCGAATGAAAAACGTGATCGGGTGAATGAAAAACGTGATCGGGCGAGAGCGAAACCTGATTCGTCGGGCAAGAATGATCGCCAGGCGTGGTAGATTCCCTCCCCTCCCTTGGAAACCGGGGGATGGCGCGCGGGAAATAGTGGAAGGGGGTATCACGCGTGCCCGATCGTGACGCGCGCGGCTTGATGGTGGAAAAAAAAAGCTGCCTCGCTTCGAGACAGCTTCGTTTTGGGGGGCGTTTACCGTGCCGCGACGTCCAGTTCCACGGTAAAGTGCCGCATGATCGGCGCTTCCCGCGTGATCGTGTAGCCGCGCGTGATGCTTTCCCTCCTGTCGAACACGTTTTTTAGCGCGACGGCGACGACGTCGAGGTGGTTGTCCGTGTAGACCCTGCGCGGGATGGCCAGCCGCAGCAGCTCGAGGGCCGGGTAACGGTTGTCGCGGGTAACCGGGTCGCGATCGGCCAGGATCGCCCCGATCTCGACGCCGCGGACGCCCGCCTCGAGGTATAGTTCTATCGCCAGCGTCTGGGCGATGAATTCCTCTCTCGGCACGTGCTCGAGTACCCTGGCGGCGTCCACGAAGATGGCGTGGCCGCCGGCCGGCCGCTGGTAGGGGACGCCGAACTCGTCCAGCCTCGCGCCCAGGCGGGCTACCTGGCGGACGCGGCTCTCGAGGTAGTCCAGCTCCGTGCCCTCGTCGAGGCCGGTGGCGAGGGCGTTCATGTCGCGCCCGGACATGCCGCCGTACGTGATGAAGCCCTCGTTCATGATGCAGTACATCTGGCATTTTTTCCACAACTCCTCGCTCTTGAAGGCCACGAAGCCGCCCATGTTCACGATGGCGTCTTTTTTGGCGGACATGGTCATGATGTCGACGAGCGAGAACATCTCTTTCACGATCTCCTTGATGGTCTTGTTCTCGTGTCCTTTTTCCCTGGTTTTGATGAAGTAGGCGTTCTCGGCGAAGCGCGCGCCGTCCACCTGGAGCGGTATCCCGTGCCGGCGACAGAGCGCGGAGACCTGCCGTATGTTTTCCATCGAGACGGGTTGCCCGCCGGCGGTGTTGTTGGTGACGGTCAGCACGACGGCGGGGATTTTCTCCCGCGGGTATCGTTCCAGCGCGGCCTCCAGCTTGTCGAGGTCGATGTTCCCCTTGAAGGGGATCTCCAGGCGCGTGTCGGCGGCCTCGTCGATGGTGCAGTCGAGGGCGGTGGCCCCGCGGAACTCGATGTGTCCCTTGGTGGTATCGAAGTGCGAGTTGCCCGGGAGCACGTCTCCCGCGCGGACGATTGCCGAGTAGAGCACGTTTTCCGCCGCGCGCCCCTGGTGGGCCGGGAGGAAGTGCTCGAAGCCGAGTATCTCGCGGATGGCTTCTCGTAACGCGTGGTAGGAGCGCGCGCCGGCGTAGCTCTCGTCGCCGAGCACGAGGCTGGCCCACTGCCTGTCGCTCATCGCGCCCGTCCCCGAGTCGGTCAGCAGGTCGATGAACACGTGATCGCTCTTCAGGTTGAAGAGATTGTATTTCGCTTCTTTTATCCAGCGCTCGCGCTCCTCGCGCGTGCTTTTGCGGATGGCTTCCACCATCTTGATTTTATATGATTCTGAAAATGGTAATTCCATGACGTGATGTATTAAGATTGGGGTTTTCGAGTAAAATAACACGGGAGCGCGTGTCCCGCCGGGACGCGCGCGAGGGGAGGCGTGGTTAATCGCGGAACGCGTCGCGCCTCTTGATGTTCAGGAAGAGTTGGCTCGTGGATTGGTTATCGTTCATCCCTGCCCGTGTTTTTTACCTTGTTGTTGTTTCGCGTGGCGGGCCTTGCCGTTCCCGCGGTTGTTCGCGACGTCGTGGTTGTTTTTCGCTTTTTTGGCGTGGAAGGCTCCCTCCCCGGGGCGCCTCCCCTGGTAGACGATGTTGTTGGTTTCCACGCGTTCCTCGTCAACCAGCAAGGTGGATATTTCCAGCCCCCGGGGCAGCTCGTCCACGGGCACTTGTTGCTCGATTAATGCCTCGATGCCGGCGAATCGTTCTTTTTCCTTGCCCGACACGAGGCTGAGCGCGACGCCCTCCTTGCCGGCCCGCGCCGTGCGGCCGATCCGGTGCACGTATTCCTCCGCTATCGCGGGGATATCGAAGTTCACGACGTGAGAGACGTCCTGAACGTCAATGCCGCGGGCGGCCACGTCCGAGGCGACCATGATCCGGGTCTCCCCCGCCTTGAACGCTCGCAGGGCTTTCAGGCGGGTGTTCTGCGCCTTGTTGGAGTGGATCACGCTCAGCTCTCCTTTCCAGTGGTCGGCCAGGTGTTCGACGATCCTGTCGGCGTTCTTTTTGGTCTCGGTGAAGATCATCACTCGCCGGAATTCTTCCTTGTCCGCGAGTAGCCGTTTGAGCAGGTTGATCTTGGTGGTGATGTTCGGGACGTTGTATCGTTTCTGCACGACGCGCTCCACGGGGGTGGCTTGCCGCGTGACTTCTACCCGCCCGGGGTTCACGAGGAAATCGTTTGCCAGCGCGGCGACCTCCTCCGGGAAGGTGGCCGAGAAGAACATCGTCTGGTGTCTCTCCGGGATCACTTCCAGCACGCGTTTCAGCTGGGGTAGGAATCCCAGGTCCATTAAACGGTCGGCCTCGTCCACGACGATGGTCTTTATTGATTTGGAGCGGATGATGCCGTTCATGTAGATGTCCATGAAGCGTCCCGGCGTCGCCACGAGCAGGTCTGCTCCCGCGAACACCCGGTTTTGTTGGGTGCGGATGTTCGTCCCCCCGTAGATGCTCACGCAGCGGATGTCCATGAATTCCGTCAGCAATTCCACGCTCTCGTGTACCTGTACGACCAGCTCGCGCGTGGGGACGATGATTAACGCGCGCGGCAAGTTCCCCTGCGCGTAATGCAGTTTCATCAGTAGCGGGATCAGGTAGGCCAGCGTTTTCCCGGTTCCCGTCTGTGCAATACCTATAATATCCCTGCCCGCCCGGGCAAGCGGGAAGACTTCTTCTTGTATTGGCGTGGGGGTTTCGAATCCGGCCTCTTCCAAGGCCATCAAAATCGGTTTGCTGATGTTTAATTTCTGGAACACTTCTCGTCTTTATTTTTACGGGTTGACTCGCGAGGGAGGGGAATGCCCATCCACGCGTGACAAAGGTAACGTATTGGATGCTTGTAAATGTGAAACGGATGTTACATTTGCATAAAAAAGGGGTTACTTTCCCGTGAAATTTGGCGGTGTCAAAATAATGCCATACATTTAGTGGCAGAATATTTACCCTAAACGCTATAAGTATGACTTACACCATTACATTCAACGAGTTGAGGAAGATCAAGGACCAACTTCCTCATGGGAGTATGCAAAGAATCGCGGAAGAGTTGAACATCAACATCGACACGGTTCGAAATTATTTCGGTTCGGGAAAGTATGACGGCGGAAATGCTGCCGGCATTCACATTGAACAAGGCCCAGATGGGGGAATCGTCGTTTTGGATGATATTACTATCCTCGAAAAGGCGAGAGAGTTACTGAACGTGTAAGAAGGTGCAGGGCTGGAAACCGGGAATAACTGAACAAGGAGTTCCCGGTTTTTTATTTGCTCCCGTACCCGCTTCTTCCAGGAAAAATCATGAATGAAGTTATTTTAAAGAAAGGAAAGGAACGCTCCCTGTTCCGGTATCACCCCTGGATATTTTCGGGAGCTATCGCCAGTACCACCCCGGGAATGAATGAAGGAGAGGTGGTCAAGGTGTACGACCACGAACGACGGTTCCTGGCTACAGGACATTACCAGGCCAGGAGTATTGCCGTGCGCGTGCTGAGTTTCGAGGAGGAGGAGATTGATCATGCCTTCTGGACGAAACGCGTCGAGCGGGCTTATCGCGCCCGTGTTGCTGTCGGGTTAGCGCGTGCCGACGATACTAATCTCTACCGGTTGATTCACGGCGAAGGAGATGGCCTCCCGGGGTTGATTGTCGATTTTTACGCGGGGGTGGCTGTCGTGCAGTTTCACTCGACGGGAATGTATTTGTCCCGTGCTGCTATCACGCGGGCTCTCGTCGAGGTGCTGGGCGATCAATTGATCGCTGTCTACGATAAGTCGGAATCAATTCTTCCCTCTAAAGCCGGTCTTTACCAGGGGAATGGCTACCTGCACGGGAATGCCGGTAGTTTTGTTGTTCTCGAGAATGGCCTGAGTTTTAACGTGGATTGGGTGGAAGGGCAGAAAACAGGTTTCTTCATGGATCAACGCGAGAATCGTGTCTTGCTTGAAAGGTACGCGAGGGGGAAACACGTGTTGAATATGTTCTGTTACACCGGTGGTTTTTCTTGTTATGCCATGCGGGGAGGGGCTGACCAGGTGCATTCCGTGGATGTCTCGGCAAAGGCTGTTGAATTGACGAACGAGAATGTCGCGTTGAATTTCCCGAATGATGATCGTCATGAAGCGTTCGTGGAGGATGCTTTCCGGTTTCTGGAGCACTCCCGTGACGTGTATGACCTGATCGTGCTGGATCCTCCCGCTTTCGCTAAGCACCAGAACGTGTTGGAGAATGCCATCCAGGGTTACAAGAAGTTGAATCGTAAAGGTATCGAGGCGATACGATCGGGAGGATTGATCTTTACGTTTTCTTGCTCGCAGGTGATGACGAAGGAGTTGTTCCGCCAGACGGTGTTCACTGCCGCTGCCAATACTGGCCGTGAGGTAAAGATCTTGCACCAACTGACCCAGCCCGCCGATCATCCGGTAAGTATTTACCACCCCGAGGGAGAGTATTTGAAGGGACTGGTGTTGTACGTGGAATAAGCGCGTTATGGTTTTCGAGATGATGCCTGTTCGTTGATCACGCGCTTGACTACCGAGATGACTTGTTGGGCTAAATCAATGGCAGCTTGTTCGTCTTTTGACTCCGAGTAGATCCGAAGGATCGGCTCGGTATTTGACTCGCGTAAGTGTACCCATCCCGACGCGAAATCGATCTTTATTCCATCAATGTCGGTGATTTTTTCCGAGGTATATTGTTTTTTCACCCCCTCCAGGATGGCGTTCACGTCTACCGGGGGGGGTAGTGTTAATTTGTTTTTCGAGATGAAATAGGAAGGATAGCTCGCTTTCAAACGGGTCATTGATTTTCCACATGTCGCGAGATGAGAGAGAAATAAACCGATGCCCACTAAGGCATCACGGCCATGATGGCTCTCTGGATAAATCACTCCCCCGTTTCCTTCGCCACCGATAATAGCTTGCGTTTCTTTCATCTTGGTCACGACATTGACTTCTCCCACCGCCGCCGTACTGTAAGAGCATCCGTGCTGCAGCGTGATGTCACGTAAGGCCCTGGAAGAAGATAAATTGGAAACGGTATTTCCCGGAGTGTGTTTCAACACGTAATCCGCGACAGCGACCAGGGTATATTCCTCGCCAAACATTTCTCCATTCTCGCATACCAGCGCCAGGCGATCTACGTCCGGGTCTACTACGATCCCTATATCAGCCCCACATTCTCGTACTTTCGCTGATATTTGAGTCAAGTTTTCGGGTAACGGTTCCGGGTCGTGGGCAAATTGTCCCGTTGGCTCGCAGTTTAATTCGATGACCTCTTGTACTCCCAGTGCCTTTAATAGCATCGGAATTACTATTCCTCCCACGGAATTGACCGCATCTACCACGATTCTCAAGTTTGCACGAGCGATCGCATCCCGGTTGACCAGGGATAGTCCCAACACGTGTTGAATGTGATAGTCTGTATAATCAAAAGATGTCGTATTCCCCAAGGCTTCTACCCCAACGTACGTGAATGACTCTTTCTCGGCCAACTTTAAGACTTTAACCCCGTCCGTTGCCGAGAGAAATTCTCCTTGGTTGTTCAATAATTTTAAGGCATTCCATTGTTTGGGGTTATGGCTGGCAGTCAAAATGATTCCCCCGTCTGCTTTTTCTGCTATAACAGCGATTTCCGTGGTCGGTGTCGTTGCCAGACCGATATTTACTACATCGTGTCCCAGTCCTGACAGGGTAGCTTCTATCAAGTGAGTGTACATCGTCCCCGATATTCGGGCATCTCGTCCTATCACGATTTTCGCTCGTTCTTGCCCCCTCTCTTCTTTGACCCAGGTCGCATAAGCCGACACGAATTTCACAACATCCAAGGGAGTCAGATTATTACCCGGTATTCCTCCAACAGTTCCACGTATCCCCGATATCGATTTGATTAACGTCATAATCCACTATGATAAAAATAGAAACTGTATCCATGTCTCATGGAGAAATGCATACAGTTCTCTACAAAAATTACACTTAAATATTTGCCTCGTACGCCTCGGCACTTAATAAATCATCGAGTTGTTCCTCGTCCTCGATTTTGATTCTAATAATCCACCCCTCCCCGTAAGGATCGGTGTTCATCAACTCGGGTTTATCCTCTAACGCTTTATTGAATTCCAAAACTTCACCGGAAACGGGCATATAAAGATCAGAAACTGTCTTTACGGCTTCTACAGAGCCGAAGGTGTCACCTGCCTTTAAATTTTCCCCTTCCGTTTCTACTTCTACGAATACAATGTCACCTAACTGGCTTTGTGCATAGTCGGTAATCCCAACCACGGCTTCCCCTCTTTCAACACGAATCCATTCATGCTCGTGAGTATACTTCAAATCTACAGGAACTTTCATTATTCTATCTATTAAGTTTATTCGGTATTAATACGCCACAAATGTAAAACAAAAAACAGGAGAGGTGCAAAAAAAACTGTTGTTTATTTTGCAGGTTCAAATAAGGTTTTTACCTTTGCCCCGCAATCGAGATTATAACGATTCTCTTGCAATCACGGTGTGGTAGTTCAGCTGGTTAGAATACGTGCCTGTCACGCACGGGGTCGCGGGTTCGAGTCCCGTCCATACCGCAAAAACGCTTGGTAATTTATTGATTATCAAGCGTTTTTATTTCTCCGTATTGCGTTTGTATTGCAAATGCACCCAGTTATGGTATCTGTTCCAATACTGTGAACTGTGAAAAACTATTGGAAAATGCCGGATATTTTCCGAACTTTGTCCCCTGAAAAGAAAAAA
>JAIRKS010000063.1 GCA_031259905.1 Odoribacteraceae bacterium | reverse complement strand
CATCCGCCGCGGTTGGCGGAGAGGGGGGAGGGGTGGGCGGATTGGAGGAGGAGGTGGCGGCTGGTGTCGATGGAGGGGCTTTCGCGGCGGGCGCGGGCGCCCCAGAGCATGAAGACGAGGTGTTGGCGGTGGGCGGCGATGGCGCGGGTGACGGCGGCGGTGAATGTTTCCCAGCCTTTGTCGTGGTGTGACCCGGGGAGGTTTTCCCTGACGGTGAGGGTGGCGTTGAGGAGGAGTACGCCTTGCGCGGCCCAGCGTTGGAGGTTGCCGGAGGTGGGGAGGGGGGCGCCGGTGTCGGCGTTGATTTCTTTGAATATGTTGAGGAGGGAGGGGGGGACGGGGACGCCGTCGGGTACGGAGAAGGAGAGGCCGTGTGCCTGGCCGGGGCCGTGGTAGGGGTCTTGGCCGAGGATGATGATGTTGGTCCGGTGGACGGGGCAGTGTTGGAAGGCGTTGAAGATGTGGCGGGCGGGCGGGTAGACGCGCGCGGTGGTGTATTCTTGCCTGATGAAGCGGGCGAGCTGGTGGAAGTAGGGTTTTTGGAATTCGTCGGCGAGGAGGTTTTTCCAGGAGGGTTCTATGTTGACGTTCACGTGTTATTTTGTTTTTAGTTCGAAGAGGGTGGGCCAGTGTTTGCCGGTGACGAGGATGGTGCCGCGGTGGGGGAGGTTGGCGATGCCGTTGAGGACGTCTTCTTTCATGTTTAGTTTGATTTTCTGGGCGGGGTCGAGGATGTTGGGGAGGTATAGTTCCGCGGTGACGGCGCCGGTGGCGGGGTCGATGATGACGATTTTGTCGGTGAGCCAGACGTTGGCCCAGACGTGTCCGTCGATCCATTCGAGTTCGTTGAGGGAGTGTACGGGGCCGTGGTGGTCGTAGACTTCGACGGTGGCGAGGCGGGAGAAGGTGGCGGGGGAGAGGATGAAGAGTTGGTGGGTGCCGTCGCTCATGATGAGTCGGTTGCCGTCGGTGGTGATGCCCCATCCCTGGGTGGGGTATCGGAAGGTGGCTTCCTGGCGGAAGGTGACGGGGTCGTAGATGAATCCTTCGCGGGAGGTCCAGGTGATTTGGTAGATTTTGCCGCCGTGTATGGTGATTCCCTCGCCGAAGTATTTGCTGGCGAGGCTGTACATGTGGAGGAGTTTGTTGTTGTCGAGGTCGATTTTGCGCAAGGTGGATTCGCCGAGGATGCCCGTGCCCTCGTAGAGGTGTCCGTCGTGGTAGACGAGTCCCTGGGTGGAGGCGGCGGGGTCGTGCGGGTAGGTGTTGACGATTTCGAAGGCGAGGCGTCGGGGGGGGGTGTCGGGCTTGACGATGAGGGGGAGTGTGGCGCTGCCTTGGCGGTTGCCGGGGTGGTAGGCGATGATTTTGATGGTGTTTTCGCCGCATTTTCCGGGGGGGATTTTGAAGGTTAGCTGGCGCGTGGCGCTGTCGAGGGTGGCGACGGGGCGGTTGTTGTATAGGAGGATGGCCGAGTCGACGGGGTAGCGTTTGTTGTTGGCGTAGGCGATGTTGATTTGCTGGTTGAAGCGGCAGGTGTCGTGTCTTGCCGGGGCGATGAGTTGCACGCTTTTGACGAGTTTGGGGGTGTTTTCGTCGCGGGCGGTTGTTGTTGTTCTGGTTTCTTTGCGGGCGCTGGTCCAGTTGCACGCGTTGAGTAGCGTGGCGCAGAGTAACAGGGGCGAGAGTATACCGGGGATCATTTTTGCTTTAATGATTGTTTTTCGCGTGCGGTTCATGTTCTTTTTTTAATGGTTGTTTTCGACGTGCCACTCGTGTCCTTCTTTCGTGTCCTTGATGATGATGCCTGCTTGCTTGAGTTCGTCCCGGATACGGTCTGATGTTTTCCAGTCTTTCTCTTGCCGCGCTTTTTCCCGGACGTCCATGAGCATGTCGATGACTTTACCGAGCAGGCGCGTGTCGTTGGTTGTTTCTTGCTTGAGGCCGAGGATGTCGATGACGGTTTCGCGGTAGAGGCGTTGCAGGCGGGCGAGGTTCGCGGCGTTTATTTCCCGCGTTCCGGCGGCGATGGCTTGCACGAGGCGCGTGCCGTCGAAGAGGCGCGCGAGCAGGACGGGGGTGTTGAGGTCGTCGTCGAGGGCGGCGCGGCAGTCGCGTTCGAGGGCGTCGATTTCTTCGGCGGCGACGTTTCCCGTGCCCGCCGGCGTCGCCCTGTCCAGCGCGGCGATGGCGGAGAGAAGCCTCTCGTATCCTTTGCGCGCGGCTTTCAGGGCATCGTTAGAGAAGTCGAGCGGGCTGCGGTAGTGGGCCTGGAGGATGAAGAAGCGGACGGTCATGGGGGAATATGCCTGGTCTAGCACGTCGTTTTCCCCGGAGAAGAGCTGGTCGAGGGTGATGAAGTTTCCGAGGGACTTTCCCATCTTTTGGCCGTTGATGGTGATCATGTTGTTGTGCATCCAGTAGCGGACGGCCTCGTGCCCGTTGGCGGCGGTGCTCTGGGCGATCTCGCACTCGTGGTGCGGGAAGACGAGGTCTAGCCCGCCGCCGTGAATGTCGAATGTCTCGCCGAGGTATTTCTGGCTCATGCAGGAGCACTCGACGTGCCACCCGGGGAAGCCTTCTCCCCAGGGCGAGGGCCAGTGCATGAGGTGGCCCGGTGCCGCCTTTTTCCACAGGGCGAAGTCGAGCGGGTCGCGTTTCTCTTCCTGCCCCTCGAGGTGCCGGGCGCTGGATTCCAGCTCGTCGACGCGCCTCCCGGAGAGTTTGCCGTAGGCGTGCTCGCGGTCGTAGCGCTTCACGTCGAAGTAGACGCTGCCGTTGCTCTCGTAGGCGAGGCCGTTGGCGATGATTTTCTTGACGAGTTCCTGTTGCTCGATGATGTGGCCGGAGGCGAGCGGCTCGATGCCGGGGGGAAGCGTGTTGAGCTGCTCCATGTTCTTGTGATAGCCGATGGTGTAGTGCCGCGCGACTTCCATCGGCTCGAGTTTCTTGGCCCGTGCCGCGCGGGCGATCTTGTCCTCGCCCTCGTCGGCGTCGTCGACGAGATGGCCGACGTCGGTGATGTTGCGGACGTACCGCACCTCGTACCCGAGGCGTTTCAAGTAGCGGAAGAGCACGTCGAAGGTGATCGCCGGGCGCGCGTGGCCGAGGTGGGCGTCTCCGTACACCGTTGGCCCGCAGACGTACATCCCGACGAACGGGGGGTGGAGGGGGACAAAACGTTCTTTTTTTCTTTTCAGGGTGTTATAAATCACGAGGTCATGTTCCATTTTAATGCTTGTTAGGAATTTTGCCGCTAAAGTAACGCGAGAGAGAGAGACTCGCAATGTTTTCACGATAAAAGTTCGGTGACAGCCGGGAGGACGGCCCTTGCCGTTGCCGTGCCGGTATTTTGAACAACTTCCAGTGAATCCGTTAAAATCCACCGCGCGATTTGCAGGATCAAACCCGAAGGAGCATCTTCGCGACAGTTAATCATGAAAATAATGAAATACAAGAACGTACTCAAATTCGGCGGTACCTCCGTGGGAACCGCGCGGCGCGTGCAAACGGTAGCCGGTTTAATATCGAGGGAAAGCCCGGTGGTCGTCGTGCTCTCGGCCATGACCGGCACGACGAACGCCCTCGTCGAGATCGCCAACCACCTGTACCGCGGCGAGCGACAGGATGCCCTGGCCGCCATACAACGCCTCGAGGCCGCTTACGCGATCGTCACGGGAGAGCTTTACTTCGAGAACGAGATCGCGCAACAAGCAGAAGAGTTCCTCCTGGCCACCTTCGCGGGCCTGCGCTCGTTCGTCCCCGGCGACTTCCACCCGTTGCAGGAGAAGGCCATCGTCGCGACGGGGGAGATCATCTCGACCCACCTGATGTTTTACTACCTGCAGGAACAGGAAATCCCCGTGACCCTCCTGCCCGCGCTCGACTTCATGCGCGTGGACAAGGACGGCGAGCCGGATTATTTCTACATCAAGCAGAACCTGGACAGGCTCCTCGACGAGCCGGACGTCGCGCCGCTGGTGATCACCCAGGGATTCATCTGCCGAGACGCCGCCGGCGAGATCAATAACCTCAAGCGCGGCGGCAGCGACTATTCCGCCGCGATCATCGGCAGCGTGCTGGGCGTCGACGAGATACAGATCTGGACCGACGTCGACGGCGTCCGCGATAACGATCCCCGCTACGTCCCGAACACGCGCCCCGCGCGCTTGCTCTCCTTCGACGAGGCCGCCGAACTCGCCTACTTCGGCGCCAAGATCCTCCACCCATCCAGCATACTGCCCGCCAAGCGGGCGAACATACCCGTCCGCCTGAAGAACACGCTGAATCCCGCGGACGAGGGAACGCTCGTCACCGCGGAAAGCCCGGCGAGCGACTTCAAGGCCGTCGCCGCGAAAGACGGCATCACCGTCATCAAGATCAAGTCGAGCAACATGCTCCTCGCCTACGGATTCGTGCGGAAGGTCTTCGAGGTCTTCGAGACCTGGAAAACGCCCATCGACACGATCGTCACCTCCGAGGTAGCGATCTCCCTCACCATTGACGACACCTCCCACCTCGAACAGATCACCGCCGAACTCGAACGTTACGGCACGATCGAGATCGAGCACGACCTCTCGATCATCTGCGTCGTCGGTGACTTCCGCCCCGGGCGTCCCGGCGTCGTCGCCCGCGTCCTGCAAGCCCTCGGCGACATCCCCCCCCGCGTGATCTCCTACGGCGCGAGCGAGCATAGCGTCTCCCTGCTCGTGAAGAGGGTCGAGAAACGGCACGCGCTGGTGGCGCTCGGCGAGGAATTATTTACAAAATAAACAGTCATGATTACTACCACTATACAACAACTCCGGGAGTTCAAGACCCCGTTCTATCATTACGATCTCGAATTGCTCGATAAGACTCTCCGGGTGGCCGTTCAGGAGGCAAACCGTCACGGCTTCTACCTCCACTACGCCCTCAAGGCGAACGCCAACCCGCGCCTGCTGGCGGTCATCCGGGAGCACGGGATAGGGGCCGATTGCGTCAGCGGGAACGAGATCACCGCCGCGATCGAGAGCGGCTTCCCCGCCGACGGCATCGTCTACGCCGGCGTCGGGAAAAGCGACGAGGAGATACAACTCGCCCTGCAACAAGAGATCGGCGGGTTCAACTGCGAATCCTTCCCCGAACTGGAAGTCATCAGCCAGCTCGCCGCGGCATCGGGAAAGACCGCGCGCGTCTCCCTCCGCGTCAACCCCGGCGTCGACGCGTGCACGCACCACTACATCACCACCGGCATCGAGGAAAACAAGTTCGGCTTCCCGCTCGACGACGTCAGGGAAGCCACCCAACGCTGCCTGTCGCTGCCGAACATCGAGTGGACGGGCCTGCACTTCCACGTCGGGTCGCAGATTACCGGCGACGAGGTCTTCCGCGAACTGTGCAACCGGGTGAACGAGATACAACGCGACCTCGCGGCAACCGGCCTCGTCCCCGCGCGCGTCAACTTCGGCGGCGGGCTTGGCGTGGACTACGACGACCCCGACGCGCGGCCCGTCGCAGACTTTGCCGGCTACTTCCGGGTTTTCGCCGAGCACTTCAAGAGGCTGCCGGGGCAGCAGGTACACTTCGAGCCGGGACGCTCGATCGTCGCCCAGTGCGGCTCGCTCGTCGCCCGCGTACTCTACGTGAAGGAGGGGAAAAACAAGAAATTCGTCATCCTCGACGCCGGCATGAACGACCTCATCCGCCCCGCCCTCTACCAGGCCCACCACCGGGTAGAGAACCTCTCCGCCGCCGGGACGGGAGCGCTCGAGCCGTACGACGTCGTCGGCCCCGTCTGCGAATCCGCCGACTGCTTCGGGGAAGCGCTACTCCTCCCCCCCACGCGGCGGGGAGACCTCGTCGCCATCCGCTCCTGCGGCGCGTACGGCGAGGTAATGGCCTCCCGCTACAACCTGCGCCCGCTCGCCCCGGCACGCTTCTTCTGACGACCGGCCGCGCGTACGTCCTTTTTTATTACCTTGCGACCGCTGAAAAACGATAAAACCCATGCACATGACAACCTTTCGCACGTACATCATCTTGATCGCTATCCTTCACGGGATCGCGAGCCACGCGGCGGCCCGGGAAGATAAAGATCACGGGCGAACCGTCGCCGGGAAATACGACGGGAACACGTTCATCGAACTCATGCAGGTCACGCTGCCGTTACAGGTAGAACTGCTGCGCGTCCGCGAGGACAGCGTGATCGTCAAGATAACGAACCTCGCGCTCCCGAACGGGCAGGTATTCAACTTCACCTCCAGGTGTCTCTCCGTGAAACCCGACGGCGGGAAAACGAAAGGCGTCTACCGCCTCTACCTCGCCTTCGCTTACAAGTACAACAACATGCCGCTGCGCGTGCAAGTCAACGCCACCGTCAACGGGAAGGAACTGGAGGGAGAGGTCAAGGCCATCATCATGGAGTCGATGGAGACGAAAGCCACGTACAAGGGAACGAAAATAACGTGACGCGTAACCCGCCCGTCGCCATGAACCTCCCCATACGCTCCCACGAGGAATTCAAGGTATTCTTCAAGGAATTCTTCCCCGGCGTGCTCGCCTTCCTCGAGCATTACACGAGGGATACCGAACTCGCGCGCGACCTCGCCCAGGAAACATTTACCAGGATATACGAGAAACGAGAGGAAACACGCGACATCGAGCACGCCAAGGCTTACCTCTATACTGTCGCGCGACGACTATACCTGGATCACAGGAAACACCAGACCGTGCAAGAGAAATTCCTCGCCCGCGAGAAAAACGCCCGCGAACCCGCCGAGGATCACGAGTTCCTCGCGGAGGTCACCCGCCAGGAAACCTTCCGCGTCCTCCGCTCCGCCATCGACAAGCTATCCCCGCGAAAAAAACGGGTCATCCTCGCGAGCCTCCAGGGAAAAGACAACCTCGAGATAGCGACCCGGCTAAAAATCTCGCCGAGTACCGTCAAAAGCCTCAAGACAAAAGCCCTCGCCGACCTTCGTGCCGTGCTATCGAGGGATCAGCTCTTCCTGCTCCTGTTACTATCCGGTAACTGCCGGGGCAGGGGCAGGGGAGAGTGACCCACCGCCGACGTGACAATGTCCACCGTGGACAGAGCCTTGAAAAACCCCGGCAACATGAAGGCGCGCTTGCCCTGGCAGCGGGGGTGGTCGTATTGTTTCGCTTACCGGAAAATAGTACATTCGCGTCTCCTGCTTATCGCAGGACATCACTAAAAGAGTAAAATCATGCGAATCATTCATTCATCATCCTTCAGGAAATCGTGCGTGGGCGCGGTCACGGCGATCCTTCTTGGCATCGCGATGGTGGCGTGGCCCTCGCTGGCGCTGGAATACCTGGTGCGAATCACCGGCGTGGCCTTCTGCGTGGCCGGCATCTTCACGCTCGTGCTCCTGTCGCGCGACGAGAGCCGGGCGAGCAAGCTCGTACTGACGGTCGTCACGGGCAGCCTGATCCTCGGCACCTTCCTGTGGCTGCTCCCCGGCTTATTCACCGGCGTGCTGATCTACCTGCTGGGTCTCGCGCTCGTCCTTGCCGGCGCGTGGCAACTGCTCTTCCTGCTCTCCTCGCTGAAAGTGACGCGCGTCCCGGCGATCCTCTACCTTCCCCCCGCGGTCACGCTGGCGGCGGGCGTGCTGGTAATCGCCGACCCCTTCCGGACGCGGGAAATGCTCGTCATCTTCTTCGGCGCGGCCGCCATCCTCGCGGGCGCCGGCATCCTCGCCAACCGTTTCATACCCGGGGAGAAACACCGGGAAAAGAACGTCGACGCGACGGGAAAAAACACCTCTGTTAATTGAACCAATAAAAAATAGAATATCATGGGATTTAACGACATATTAAAGTCCCTCTTCGGGAACAAATCGGATCGCGATCTAAAGGAACTGCTCCCGATCGTGACGCGGGTAAACGCGGAGTGGGCGGGAATCAAGAGCCTGGACCACGACGCCCTGCGGGCCGTCACCGGGACGCTAAAAGCACGCGTCTTCGAGAGCACGCGGTTTGAACGCGAGAGAATCGCCGCGCTGAAAGCACGCGTGGAAAACGAAAAGCCCTCCATCGAGGAACGCGAGGAGATCTACCAACAAGTCGACAAGCTGGAAGAACAGGTGGACAAGAAAATCGAGGAGACGCTCGACGAGATCCTCCCCCTGGCATTCGCGGTGATGAAGGAGACGGCGCGACGCTTCGTGGAGAACGAGGAGATCGCCGTCACGGCAACAGAATTCGACCGCGATCTGGCCGCGAAAATGGACTTCGTGAAGATCGACGGCGACCGTGCCATCTACACGAACACGTGGATAGCCGGCGGCAACCAGGTAAAGTGGGACATGGTGCACTACGACGTGCAGCTCATCGGCGGCGCCGTGCTACACCAGGGAAAAATCGCGGAAATGGCCACGGGAGAAGGAAAAACGCTGGTAGCCACGCTCCCGGTATTCCTCAACGCGCTGGCAGGACGCGGGGTACACGTGGTGACGGTAAACGACTACCTCGCCCGGCGCGACTCGGAATGGATGGGACCGCTATACATGTTTCACGGCCTCTCGGTAGACTGCATCGACAAAAGCCAGCCCAACTCTCCGGCGCGCCGCGCCGCGTACGAGGCCGACATCACCTTCGGGACAAACAACGAATTCGGCTTCGACTACCTGCGCGACAACATGGCCATTCACCCCGAAGACCTCGTCCAACGCCGCCACAACTACGCCATCGTCGACGAGGTAGACTCCGTCCTCATCGACGACGCGCGAACACCGCTAATCATCTCCGGCCCCGTCCCCAGGGGCGAAGACCAGATGTTCGAGGAATACAAACCCCGCGTCGAACGCATCGTCAAAATGCAACGCGAACTCGTCACCCGCGTCTTCAACGAGGCAAAAACGCTGCTCGCGAGCGACGACAGGAAAAAACAAGAAGAAGGAGGCGTCCTCCTCCTCCGCGCCCACAAGGGACTACCCAAGTACAAGCCCCTCATCAAATTCCTCAGCGAACAAGGCAACAAGGCCACCCTCGTGAAAACGGAAAACATATACATGCAGGAAAACAACCGGAGAATGCCCGAAATCACCGAACCCCTCTTCTTCGTGATCGACGAAAAACTGCACTCCATAGACCTCACCGACAAAGGACACGACACGATCACCGCCGCCGGCGAGGACCCCACCTTCTTCGTCCTCCCGGACATCGGCTCCGAGCTGGCCGACATCGACAAAATGGACATCCCCGACGAAGAAAAAATCACGAAAAAAGACGAACTGACGCTCAGCTACGCGATCAAATCAGAACGCATCCACACCGTCAACCAGCTCCTCAAAGCCTACACCCTCTTCGAGCTAGACGTCGAATACGTCGTCATGGACAACAAAGTCAAAATCGTCGACGAGCAAACCGGCCGCATCATGGAAGGACGCCGATACTCCGACGGCCTCCACCAGGCAATCGAGGCAAAAGAAAACGTCAAGGTAGAAGCCGCCACCCAAACCTTCGCCACCATCACCCTGCAAAACTACTTCCGCATGTACCACAAACTCTCCGGCATGACCGGAACGGCCGAAACAGAAGCAGGAGAATTCTGGAACATCTACAAACTCGACGTCGTCGTCATCCCGACAAACAAACCGGTAACCAGAAAAGACGCCAACGACTACATCTTCAAAACCAAACGCGAAAAATACAACGCGGTCATCGACGAAATCTCACGCCTCGTCGAACAAGGACGCCCCGTCCTCGTGGGAACCACCTCCGTCGAAATCTCCGAACTACTCAGCCGCATGTTAAAAATGCGGGGAATCAAACACAACGTCCTCAACGCGAAACTCCACCAGAGAGAAGCGGAAATCGTCGCCGAGGCCGGAAAATCCCGCGTCGTCACCATCGCCACCAACATGGCAGGACGCGGAACAGACATCAAACTGAGCCAGGAAGTACGCGAAGCCGGGGGCCTCGCCATCGTCGGCACCGAACGCCACGACTCCCGACGCGTCGACCGGCAGCTAAGAGGACGCGCCGGGCGGCAAGGCGACCCCGGGACATCGCAATTCTTCGTCTCCCTCGAAGACGACCTCATGCGCCTCTTCAGCTCCGGACGCATCATCAACGTCATGGACAGGCTCGGACACAAGGAAGGAGACGTCATCCAGCACTCCATGCTCACCCGGTCCATCGAGCGGGCGCAGAAAAAAGTCGAGGAAAACAACTTCGGCATCCGCAAACGCCTCCTCGAATACGACGACGTGATGAACTCCCAACGAGAAGTCATCTACAAAAAACGCCGCCACGCCCTCCTCGGCGAACGCGTCGGCGTCGACATCGCCAACAACATGTACGACGTCTGCGAAACCCTGATCGAGGAATTCAAAGAAAACGAATCCATCGAAGAACTACAAGCGTCCGCCATCAAATACCTCTCCGTCAACTACACCATCCCCACCGAAGACCCCGCCAAACGCGTCGCCGAAGACCCCGTCAAACGCCTCCCCGGGGAACCCGCCAAACACCCCCACGGGGAAATCATCGAGCCCACCGACCCCGCCCCGGCCCGCGTCCCCCTCCCCTCGTTCACCAAACGCCCCGCCGCGGAAATCACCAGGGAACTCTACTTCCTCGTGCGAGAAACCTACAACCGCAAAGTAGAAACCATCGCCCGGCAAGCCCTCCCCGTCATCAAAAACGTCTTCGAAACCCGAGGCGAACAATACAAAAACATCGTCGTACCCTTCACCGACGGATTCCGAACCTACAACGTCGTCACAAACCTCGAACGAGCCTACCGCACCGACGGCGCCGACCTCGTCCGATCCTACGAAAAAAGCATCATCCTCGCCCACATCGACGACCTCTGGAAAGAACACCTCCGCGAAATGGACGACCTCAAACAATCCGTCCAAAACGCCGCCATCGAGCAAAAAGACCCCCTCCTCATCTACAAATTCGAATCCTTCAACCTCTTCAAGGCAATGGTCGACAAAATCAACAAAAACGTCGTCTCCACCCTCATGAAAGGACAAATCCCCTTCTCCGCGCCGGAAAACGTGCGCGAGGCAAGAGAACAACGCGTCGACATGAGCCGCCTGAAAACCGAACGAGCCGAACACTCCGAACGCTCCCTGCCAACCGCCAACAAACCACAGCGCAAAACAGAACCCGTGCGCGTCGGCCCGAAAGTAGGACGGAACGACCCCTGCCCATGCGGCAGCGGGAAAAAATACAAAAACTGCCACGGGCAAGGAGAATAAACCCGACCCGACCCGCGCGGCATCGTCTAACCATAAAAACGACAAAAAAATGCAACCCCTATTCATCAACTGGGACGTCAACCCGGAAATCCTCTCCCTCGGGGGATTCTCCCTCCGCTACTACGGCCTCCTCTTCGCCCTCGCCTTCATCCTCGGCTACAAAATCGAGGAGAAAATGTTCAAATCCGAGAACCTCCCCCCGGAATGGCTCAACAAACTATGGATCTACGTCGCCGTCGCCACCATCATCGGCGCCCGCCTCGGCCACTGCCTCTTCTACGACTGGGCCTACTACCGGGAACACCTCCTCCAGATCATCCTCCCCTTCAACACCACCAACGGCTTCCGCTTCACCGGCTTCCAGGGACTGGCCAGCCACGGCGCCGCCATCGGCATCATCGCCGGACTGTGGTACTACTCCCGCAAAATCAGCAAACGCTCCATCTGGTGGATACTCGACCGCGCCGTCGTCCCCGTCGCCCTCGCCGGCTTCTTCATACGAACCGGCAACCTCATGAACTCCGAAATCATCGGCCTGCCCACCGACCTCCCCTGGGGATTCCGCTTCGTCAACGCCCACGGCGTCACCGACCCCCTCCTCCCCCGCCACCCCTCGCAACTATACGAGGCCATCTGCTACCTCGCCAGCTTCGGCATCCTCCTCTACCTCTACTGGCGGACGCGCGCCAGGGAACGCGAGGGCCTCCTCCTCGGCACGTTCCTCCTCCTCGTCTTCACCTGCCGCTTCCTCGTCGAGTTCCTCAAAGAAAACCAGGAAGCCTTCGAGGACGCCCTGCCCCTCAACATGGGCCAACTACTAAGCATCCCCTTCATCCTCGCGGGAATCATCCTGATCACCCGCGCCGCCCGCCGCGCGAGGGGAAAACGCTAACCCGCTTCCCC
>JAIRKS010000045.1 GCA_031259905.1 Odoribacteraceae bacterium | reverse complement strand
TTGCGAGCCGAGGTCTCCGGTAAATAATAGCGGTACCATGCAGACAATCGACGTTAAGCTGGTCATCAGAATGGCCTTCAAGCGGCGATGCCCGGCCTCGTGGATGGCTTCCATTAAAGAGAATCCCTCCTTTCGAAGCTGGTTCATCACGTCCACTTTCAGGATGGAATCGTTGATGATGATACCGGAGGTGACGACCAGGCCAATGGCTGACATCAGGTTGAGCGAGTGACCGGTGACCAGTAGCAATCCCAGCGCGAACGTGATGTCCACGGGTATCTCGAACAAGATAATCAAGGGCTGCTTGAAACTCTCGAATTGCGCCGACAGGATGAAAAACATCAGCAATATCGAAACAAGCAAGATCACGATCATTTCATTAATCATTTGCTTGTTGGAAAAGAAAGTTCCCGAGAACTCGACCTCCCAGTCCGTGTCTCCCGTCGCGTCCTGTTCCACCTTCTCGATAATCTTCTCCGGCTGTCCCGTCTTGTAATAGTAAAACGGGATATACTCGCCGGTTTTCCCTGCCACGATCGTTTTCAAGTCCTCGGAAGGCGCGACGGTAACAAAAGAAGATAGAGTCACCTGGTTACGCGTCCCGTCGTCATTGACGGACGTTTCGACCAGCGTGCGATCGATGATCTCCGCGACGGTCTTCTCCTCGTCGCCGATGACGACCGGTAAGTACTGTTGTTGCGAGCGGAGCGTGGCTAAGCGGTTCTCCTTGAACGACGTCACCAGGCGCTTGTAAATTAAATCGTACGGAACATTGTACAGCAACAGCTTCTCCCGGTCGACGCGCAGGTTCAACTGGTTCTGGAATGAATTGCCCACCGGCGCCTCGCCGGTTATTTCCTCGATATTCTTTTCCATGAAGCGAATCGCGTTAGCGTCGATCGCGCGCGCCTTGTTGGTCGCGTAGTACTCGACGACCAGGTCTGGCTCGCCGGTGGAAAATATCTTCTCGAAGATGGTGCCGGGAGGAGAGAAGGTAACCAGCGCCCGCGGGTGGTTTTTCGAGAACCACGCGGATGCCTTCTCCTTCAACGGGGCAATCCCGGCAGCGGTACGGGTACGAACGTGAAACCGCGACTCGGAAGAGGTCTGTACCCGCTCGCGGTTCAGGGCAAATTGCTGTTCCCCGACGAGGGCGGCGTTCTCTTCCGACTCCTCGCCCAGGAAGCGGGCGAATTGCAAGCAACGCTCGTGATTCTCCTGCAGGTGAATGTTCTCGTTCCAGTCGATAGTAATCAACAACTCGCTTTGCTTGACATCGGGCATCTTCTCCTTCGGGATAACCAGGAAAAACCAGGCACAAAACGGGAACATCAATAGCAGGATCACCATCGCGAGTACCTTGTGGGAGAAGATCCAGTCGATCCCGGCATCGTAAGCGCGCACGGCCATCCCGTCCCGTGGAGACGAGGGTTTCCCCTTGTCGCGTACCATGAATCGCGGGAGGCGCGTCGAGTAAATCAACTTGTACAACACCGGGATGAGCGTGATCCCGGTGACGTAGGACACCAGCAACCCGACGGTCACGGAAAAGGCCTGGTCGAAAAACAACGCGCCGGCAATCCCGCTCATGAAAATCAAGGGCAGGAAAACCGAGATGTTGGTCAGGGCGGAACTCAACATGGGAATACTGATCTCGTTAGTACCGGCCACGCAAGCATCGGGGATGGACAAGCCGCGCCCGCGGTATTGCGAGATGTTATCGGTCGCCACGATGGAATTGTCGATCATGTTACCCGATGCCAGGATCAGGCCGGTTAACGATACTACATTCAAGGAGACATGGAACAGGTAGAAGAAAAGCAAGCTGATCACCAGCGACACGAAAAGCCCCAGCCCGATGATGACGGATACCCGCCCGTCCTTGAGGAAAAACACAGAAACGAGAAAGACAAAGAGGAAAGCCAGCAGCAAGTTCTGTTGCAGGTTAGAGATCGTGTAATCCAGCAACTCCGTCTGGTTCTGTGTGACGTTGAACTCGATTTCCGGGAAATCCTCCTGGAAGCGGGCGACCTCCTTGCTCATGGCCTTTTGCATGTTGGCGATATTCTCCTCCGACTGCTTGATCACCGAGAGGACAATCGCGCGTTTCCCGTTATAGATCGCCATCCCCTTTTCCCTCTCCGCCTCCAGGGTGACCGTTGCCAGGTCTTTAAGCTGGTAAACCCGGTTGTTCTTGCGGATAAAAATATCGCGGATGTCCTCCACCGTTCGCAGGACAGACGAGAAGCGGATCACGTACTCGTAATAACCGTCGCGGACGGTCATGCTCCCCGGTTCGACGTTATTACTGTTGAGCGCCGACTCGATGTCGGACAAGGTAATGCCGCTGACGGCCAGGAATTGCTGGTCGGGCGTGATGATTACCCGTTTCTTCACCTGGCCGGAGATGTCAATCATCGCGACTTGTGGCAGCTGTTCGAACCTGCGGCGGATTACCGACTCGGTAAATTCGCTCAACTCGATGAACTTGGTGACATCGGTATGCTCGAAGCTACTATCGGCTCGAAGCGTCAGGTTCAAGTTAAAAACGGGGATATCGGTAGCGCTCGCCTTGACCACCCGTGGACGTTCCACGTCGCGTGGCAAGTAATTCATCGCGGCGTCGATCTTCTCGTTGACCTCGATAAACGCCAGGTCGGTACTCGCGCCGTACTCGAAGTTCAGGTAAACGATAGCATTCCCGTCACGGGTTTCGCTGCGGATGTCACGCAGCTTGCCCACCTGCATCAATTGTTGCCTCAGGGGGCGGACGACGGTGTTTTCCAGCTCCCGCGCCGACGCGTTCTGCCCGGAAACCTGCACGGTGACCTCCGGGATCGCGATGTCGGGCAGCAACGACACGGGAATGTTCATGTACGTGACCACGCCCAGGATAAACAGGGCGAGGAAAGCCATCATTACCGAGGTGGGGCGGTGGACGAAATACCTGATCATCGCCCTTTACTCTTCTCGTGCAACAGGCGTCTCGTGCGCCAGGTTCAAGTTTCCCGTGTAGATCACGCTATCCCCGGCGTGCAACCCGTCGGTCACCACGTGGCTACCGGAATTCTCCTGGGCGGTCTCCACGTACACCCAGTTGGCGCGACCGTCTTTAAGCGTGAACACCACCTTCCGGTTGGCACGCGACACCAGGGCCGATTTGGGAATCACCAGGCGCTTTCCCAGCAACCGTTGCACGCGGATCTTCACGTTCATTCCTTCGCGGAACACGTCCTTCGCGTCGTGGAGGGTTGCCTTCACACGCACCCTGCCGTTCTTGTCGATCACGGGATTGATCTCCGAGACGCGGCCTTCCGCGGCGTGATCCGGCCGGGAAAACGGCGACACGATCACCTTATCGTTCATGCCGGTGAGCGGCAACTCGTTTTCAAGGATATTGAACACCACTTCCAGCGAGTGATCGTCGATAACGGTACAGAAAGCCCCCGTTCCCGGTTCATTAAACTCCTTCCCCGTCAGGTTGGCGACCACGCCGGGGAACGGCGCGTGCAACGTGGCGGCGTCCAGGTTATGCCGTGCTATCGTGTAGCTGGTGCGGGCTTGCTCGTGATTGCTACGGATACCGGCGATCCGCATCACGTCGTCGGGAATCGCCGCGCTATCGGCGATCGCGTACCCTTGCCCGATCAGCACGTCCTGCAAATCCAGGGACGCGCGCTCCAGGGCTTCATCCGCCTGCTTCAGGTCCATTTCCAGCTTGAACTTGTCCAGTTCGGCGATCTTCTGCCCTTTCGCCACGCGTTGCCCGTTCCTGACGTGGATCTTCTCGACGATCCCCTGCGATTGGAAGCGCAACTCGGCCTTCCGGGCGGCGGAGATCACCCCGTTAGCGATTAACTCGTAACTGAAATCGGTATATTCCAGGCGCGTCACTTTCACCGGGACGGGCTTGTCCTCTTGTATCACGGGCGTTCGTTCCTTCTCTCCCGCCTCCTTTTTACCGTCGCATGAGGATAATAACAGCAGGAACATCGTTCCTGTCATCCATCGTGTTTTCATTTTCACTTCTTATAGTTTTCTGAGTTTCAACTCGAGAATGGCGGGGTTATCGTCCTCGCGCGTGGAGGGGACGATCTCCAGCAACTCGCCGGCAGGCACGAGGCAATACAGGTAGTCGCCGCTCACGTATTTCGGCCTCACGCGGATCTCCTTGTCCCCGAAGATGAGCAACAGGCCATCCTTTTCCTCCGGGCCGCGTCGAATGTTCCGGTAGACGAGCGATCCGTCGCGAACGTTCCAGACGTCGTCGTACATCTTGTTCTGGTAATAGTAATGGGAAAAGTAGTACGAGGAAGTCAGGAAGCCACTCTCCCCGTAAATATACTTGGCCCGCTCTCTCTTCTTTGAAAGATCGGTAGCCACCTCCTCCGTGATCTTCAAGTCGCCCTTGGACGCGACAAAAACGGGGACAACCCCCTCCTCGTCGACCCGGAAAATCGTGTCGTTAAAAGAGGGCACGATATTCCAGTGGCCGAGGGAATGAACCAGCTCGTCATAAGCGATAAGCTGACGGCTCGCCCGCGTATCGTCCTCGACGGGCATCAATTGGCGCACGAGCTTCCAATCCCTGTCGTACAACCCGACGCGATGCTTCTGGTTGGCGAATGGCGAGTAGGAGACAACGAACGTGTCGTCATCCCAGAGGGCAAAAGAGCCGATGAAGTCATTCGGGACGGACCCCTTGTAACGCCCCTCGAAATCGTACTCGTTTACGCGTTTCCTGTTCGCGTCGTAAACGAGCACGCTCTTCTTTGTCGTGTCCACGAGCACGTCGGAGGCGTAGATATACTCCTCCGGTCCTTCTCCCTTCCTGTCGATCCTGGCGAGGCACTTGCCCGTTTCTCTTCCAAACCGGTAGATGATTCCCTCGTTTACCAGCCAGACCTCCTTCGCGGTGACGGAAACGAACCGGATGCCCGGTATATCCGACAGCAGGATCGAGTCCGTGGTCTCGAGGGGATAGGAGAGGAATCCCTCGCTCACCTCGATGAGCGAGTAAGCCGTGCCTTTTTCTTGTTCAATCCCGACGGACAGGTCTATGCCCAGGCACTCTTTTTTCGCGTCGTTCGCGCAGGCGGCCATCAGCAGCGTGAGGCCGCAGATGCTCGCGTGTAATACAGTCTTCTTCATTTGTTCGTGTTTTAAAGGTGATCAATAGTTCAACGCCCCGGCACGCGTGACGCGCGCTTGAAGCCGTCGCGTGACGCGAATATACATTTATTTACACCGGATTCCCGCGCGTCGCTCCTTTACCAGGCTATTCCCGTCCCTCGTTCAGCGCGCCTCGAGCGTGCCGTTGTCGAGGGCGTCGACGGCGTGGCGGAGCTGCTCGTACCATTCCTCGCCGTACCTCCTGACGAGCGCGTCCTTTAAAAAGAGGTAGAGCGGGACATCCTCGCGTTCGCCTCGCGCGCGTGCTGGTTCGCAGACCTTCCAGCGATCGTAGCGGGCCAGCTCGCGCGAGGAGTAGCGGGCGACGCGCAGCGGGTAAAGGTGGCACGAGATCGGCTTGCGGAAGCGGCTTTCTCCTGCTTCCCAGGCCCGTTCGATGGCGCAGCCGTAACACCCCCCGTCCTCCACCGCGTAGGCACATTCTCTCCCGTCGACCAGCGGCGTGCCGGTGTCGCCCTCCTCGTCGACGACAGCGAAGCCCAGGCGTTCCACCGTCGCGACGCCCGCCGTGGTCATGTACGGGGCGATGGCGGCGTAATTCTCCTCGATTTCCGTCACCTCGCCCTCCTCCAGCGGGGCGCCGGCGTCTCCTTCCACGCAGCACGCCCCGCGGCACGCGGCGGGATCGCAACAAAAGCGCTCCCGCAGCACGTCGAAACGGACGACGGTGTCTCCTATTTGTAACATGTCCCGTGGGGATTACACGATCAACGGCCTGCCGCTCATCTCCGGCGGCACGGGCAGCCCCATGATCGTGAGTACGGTGGGCGCGACGTCCGCGAGGACGCCGTCCCTCAGGCGATCGCAGCTCCCGGCGTCCGTGACCCAGATGCACGGCACGGGATTGAGCGAGTGTGCGGTGTTTGGTGACCCGTCCTCGTTCAGGGCGTGGTCGGCGTTCCCGTGATCGGCGATGATGAGCACGTCGTAGCCGTTCGCGCGGGCGGCGTCGACGGTCCTTCCGGCGCACTCGTCGACGACGCTCACCGCTTGCTGGATGGCCTCGTAGACGCCGGTATGCCCGACCATGTCGCCGTTCGCGTAGTTCAGGCAGATGAAGTCGGCCTCGCGCGCGGCCAGCTCCTCGACGACGCGTTCGGTGATGCCGGGCGCGGACATGCCGGGCGCGAGGTCGTAAGTGGCCACCTTCGGCGAGGGCACGAGCACGCGTTTCTCGCCCTCGAACGGCTCTTCCCGCCCGCCGTTGAGGAAGAACGTGACGTGGGCGTATTTCTCCGTCTCGGCGACGCGCAGTTGCTTCAGGCCGAGGCGCGAGAGGTACTCGCCGATGGTGTTCGTGACGTTCTCCTTGTCGAAGAGCACGCGGGCGTTCGTGAACCGCGCGTCGTAGGGCGTCATCGTGTAGTAATGGAGCGGGAGGGTTTTCATGCCGTGCTCCGGCTTGTCCTCGCGTGTCAGGACGATCGTCAATTCCCTGGCGCGGTCGTTCCTGAAGTTGAAGAAGATCACCGTGTCGTTGGGACGGATCGTGCCGACGGGTTGTCCCTGCTCGTCGACGAGGACGGTGGCACGCGCGAACTCGTCGGTGATGCCTTCCGCGTAGGAGGCGTTCATGGCGGCCACGGCATCGGTGGCGGGCGTTCCCTTCCCGTGGACGAGGAGGTCGTAGGCTTCGCGGACGCGTTCCCAGCGGGAGTCCCTGTCCATAGCGTAGTAGCGGCCGATGACGGAGGCGATCTTCGCGCGCGATCCCTTGATTCTCTCCTCGAGGGCGGCGAGGAACGCGGCGCCGCTCCTGGGGTCGGTATCCCGCCCGTCCATGAAGCAGTGGACGCGCGTCTCGACGTCGCGTTCGCGGGCGATGTCGCACAGCGCGAAGAGGTGTTCCATCGAGCTGTGCACCCCGCCGTTGGAGAGCAGCCCGAGCAGGTGCAGTCGTCCGCCTTTTTTCGTGGCGTTGTCGATGGCCTCGACGACGCCGGGCACGCGCGCGAACGAGCCGTCACGTATCGCGCGGTTGATCTTGACGAGGTCCTGGTAGACGACCCTCCCGGCGCCTATGTTGAGGTGACCGACCTCGGAGTTTCCCATTTGCCCGTCGGGCAGCCCGACGTTTTCGCCGCTGGTATAGAGCAGGGCGCGAGGGTTAGCGTTGGCGAGCGCGGTGAGGCGCGGGGTGGGGGTGCTGCCGATCGCGTCGGAGCGATCGTGTCGCCCGATTCCCCAGCCGTCGAGTATGATTAACAGTACTTTTTTCATTGTTTTATTTTTTGTGATCGTGTCGCGAATGTAGTCGATTTCCCCCGTGTTTGAAAGGGGGACGCGCATGTTGTCGCGTGCTCATGACGGGGGAGGGGAGGGCTCGCCGCGGGTATCTTCGTCTCCTCTTTATATAGCGTTATCGCTTGCCGGGATATTGCTGTCCGCCTCTCGCGGATCGTTGTCGCCTGTCGGGATATTTCCTTCCGCCTCTCGCGGATCGTTGTCTCCTATCGGGATATTTCCTTCCGCTTTTCGCGGGTTGTTGTCTCCTGTCGGGATATTTCCTTCCGCTTTTCGCGGATCGTTGTCTCCTGTCGGGATATTTCAGTCCGCCGTCGAGAGATTTACTTCTCCTATCCGTAATTGGAGCTCCCAAAATAAAATTGGGAGCTCCCAAAATGAAATTGGGAGCTCCCAAAATGAGATTGGGAGCTCCCAAAATAAAATTGGGAGCAGATCGGAAGAGC
>JAIRKS010000036.1 GCA_031259905.1 Odoribacteraceae bacterium | reverse complement strand
CAAGGGACCGCACGGTGTTATCCAACGCGATCCCGCCGTCCTCCACGCCCCTTCCCGGGAAACCGGGTTTCACCGGGGACCGCTTGCAAGCCACCCTCTCCCTTTTCCGGTCGCCCTCTCCCCGCCGCGACACGACGCGCGCGATTTCCCGCTCCCCCCGGCACCGGTCACGAGACAACGCCCCCTATTCCACCCGTACCGGGAAAAAATCATGTTCGACAGGCAAGATTTCTAACTACACGAGCAGAATATGTAATTACAAAACCAGAAAGGGGAACTACGCAAACAGAAAGGGGAACTACGCAAACAAAAAGGGGAACTACGCAAACAAAAAGGGGAACTACACAAACAGAAAGGGGAACTACGCAAACAGAATGCGGGGTTAGACAAACAGAATGCGGGGTTAGACAAACGGAAGGTCTAACGAAGCGGGCGGAAAGCGGGACGCGCCCCCGGCGACGCGTTGTCCATCCCCGCGCACGGGAAGAGCGGGAAGGCGCGCGCGCGGGGTCAAAAGAGACCCGCGCTTCACGCCCCCCGGCAGGCGGGGATCACGCGAAAGAATGCTTTCTTCCCACCGCGGTTAGTCCCAGTTACTTGTAGCCGTTCGTCCCGTGTAGCTGCTCTCGTTCGGGAACTTGTAATCCATGTCGACGATTCTGCCCGGCAGGTCGATCTCGAAGAGCCGGGCGGCAGTGGTAGCGAGTTGATCGTTCTCGATGCCGAGGATGATGAACTTCCCGTTTGACAGCGCGACGCCAAGCTCCGATTCCTGGGGGTTGGAGGCCATCTTGACGACGGCAGCGCCGGCGGGGAGGGTGTAAAAGAGGTGGACGGCCCGCGTGAGGTGGTCGTACCAGTAGAGATTGCTGCCGGTGACGAAGAAGAGGTAAGCGCGCGTCTTTAGCTGGTAATATTCCGTGTTCCCGTCGATGTACTGCTCTCCCGGGAAGGCGTTGTTCTCGAAATCGGAAAGGGGATAGGCGTCCGGCATGATGGTGTACAAGGTGGCGGTTCCCTTGCATCGCTGGACGCGCGTCTTGCCGTCGCGTTTATAGAGGGTGATGTTCCTTGCCGTCCTGTCGGACCCCGACGATCCCTCGTCGTGGAAGGCGGAGTAGAGGATCTCGACGCCGGAGATGTCGTTGTAGTCGAGGTGTTCCCCGTCGAGCGCGACGGGCGGCGCCAGTAACATGCTGCCCCCGTTGACGAGGTTACCGGTGTATACCCACAGGAATCGTTTGTTTTCCCCGTCGATGAGGGCGAAGAAATAGGATATGCCGGCCGCGGCCGGTATGATCCTGTCGACGTGCACGACTTCCCCCTGTCGCTTCATCGGGAAGTTGGCGAAAGTGTTGACGAAAAAGCTGGAGGGATTCGCCCCGCGGTAATAAATCGTCTTGTCGGCGTTCAGTATCAAGGAGGCGTACCCTCCCTGGAAATGGTCGCGCGGGTCAAGCCCGGCGGGCGTCCCGCCGAGAAATTCGCTGGCGAGGAGGATCTCCTTTTTATAAGAGAGACCGTTGAAGCAGGCGGTCTCGTCCTGCTGGATGATGTAGAACGCGCTGCCGACGCTGCCGCTCCCCAGGATCTGCCGCAAGGCGAGCGGCCCGCGGCCGGTGATCTCGCCGGGGAAGAGTTTTTCACGGATGTCCGGGTAGGGGGAGTAAACCCGGCGGCTGGTGACGTCGCCCTTGACGCTCCTTTCCGGCCGGATGTAGGATAGTTTCGTCTCGTTGTTTTCTTCCCGGAGGACGAGCCACCCTTTCGAGTACGCGGATCCGCCGTTGATGTACATGCTGAAGGTGGTGATCACGCCGACGCGCGTCTCCCTCGCGCACAGTTGCACGCGCTGCGAACCGATGAGGCGGGGGGCGAAGCGGAGTTCGCGCCCGTGGCAGATAACCTCGTGGTATCCCAGCTCGTCGTAGAGTCCCTTGTATTCCCACCAGAAGTCGAAACCGGTGGTGTCGCCCGGGTCGGCGAAGGAGAACTTCGGCATGTAGACGAGCGTGTCGCCCATGCTCGCGTCGAGCGTCGACGGGAAATCGACGACGGAGATCTCGTTCACGGGGAGGTACTCGTAATGCCCCTTGTCCTCGTAACAGGCCTGGCAGGCGAGGCCGACCGCCAGCGCGATGGTAAGGATGTTTTTCATGGTGTTGTTTTTTTTTATGGTTTAGCCGCTAATGGGGACTTTCATCTCGTCGCCGTTGTTCTCACGGAAAGGCTCGCCGTTGGCGATCTTGTACTCCTCGAGCCAGTACTTGAGTTGTAGCGAGCGGACGCGGATCTCGCTGGCGGACGCACCGGTGAGATCGGCAATGCCGGTGACGTCGATAAATTTCTGGTACTTGAGATCGGAGTACGTGCCGAGGTACGTGCTCGAGACGCTCTCGGTCCACCACGCGGGGCGGGCGATCTTGTCGTGCACGACGAACACCTTGTACAGGTATTCCCCCTGCCCCACCCGGAAGAACTCGTTCCCCTCGAGGCGGAGGACGAGACGGAAGGAGTTCGTTTTCATGTCGGGAGTACGGTAGAACTTGACGGAGGTGGTGTCCCGCATGGCGTTCGGCTTGAAGGTCGTTTTGCCGGGCAGCTGGAAGTGCGTCCCCTCGATGGCGGTCGTGAACTGCCTGTCGACGGATATTTTGTAGGGAGTTTCCTCCGGGTAACCGAGACCGGTAGTCTTGACGATAAAGACGGAGTCAATCTCCACCTGTCCCGGCGCGAGGAGGAAGGCGACGGTCGTGGAATCTCTCGCCAGGTTCTTGACGAATTGAACGTTGTTTCCCCCGTTGTAGAGGGGTATCTCCGCTTCCTGGCAGGCGGCGAGGAGAAACAGTAGCGCGGTTATTTTGTTTTTCATGATGAACGGATATTAAAGGTGAATGTATGCTTCCTCGCTGTACGGGACGGGGAGAACGTATCGCCCGGTCATGTTGATGACACCCGCCCCGTTATACATCGGTGCGTTAAGGCGCTTGTACAGGGCGAACGTTTGCCCCTCGGACATGAACTCGCGGGTCATGTCGAGGTAAAGCTCTTGCAGGAACTCCTCCCTTGACGGGTTACCGAGTAATCTCTTGGCTCCCCTTGCCGTCCTCACCTTCTCGAGGAGCGCGACGGCCTGCTGCCGGTCGACGTCGACGAGGTACTCGCACATGATGTATATCATCTCGCTGAGACGCACGACGGGAGCGAGCGGCCCTTGGTACTTGATGATGTCGGCGGTGGGCGACGCGCTCTGGTTTCCGGTAGGCATTGACCAGCGGCGCGACGTCTTGTCGGTGTTGATCAAGTTTATCCTGAAGTCGTCGGCGTCGTCGATGAATAGCCTGTCGTCGTTCTTGAGGAAGAACGACTGCGAGGTGGTGTTGATCGTCGCCGCCGTGACCATCGCGTACATGTTGTTGTTGTAAATGGCGAACAGGATATCGTGCGGCATCTTCCTGTATATGCTGTTCTCCACGGTGGAGAGGTTGCCCGCCGGGGTGAAAGAGAACCAGGTTTTGTCGGTGGAGAAACGATAAACGTCCCGCGCGGTGCGGTATGCCCGTTCGGCGTCTCCTTCTGCTCCCCGCCACTGGTATGCCCTCGCCAGCATCGCCGAGGCGGCGAAGTAATTGAAGCGGGTCCCGCGCGTGGCGAAGAACGTCGTGGTGGATAGCCCGCTGCTTGGCTGCAGGCGACGGGTGTAAGAAGTCATGTCGTTCGCGTTATACACCGTGTCGGGGATGGCCAGCAGCTCCCTGGCCCGTTCGAGATCGGCGATGACGCGCTCGAGGGTAGCCGTCACGGTCAGGTGCACCGGTTGTCTTTCCGGGAAAACGGCCACGTAAGGGATATAAGTTTTGCCGTCATCGGCCTTCGTCGAGGGGGCGAAGAGGCGTAGGATGTCGAGGTGCATCATGGCGCGTATTCCGATGGCTTCGCCGAGGATCATGTTTTTTTCGGTGTCGTTGGCGGCGACGGGGAAGATGGCGGGGTCTTCTTTTTCGATGTAGGCGATGATGTTGTTGCAGTTGGCGATGACGCGGTAGGCTTGTTCCCAGATGGGGTCGACGAGGTCGGTGGTGGGTTTGCTGGTGTAGTCGCCGGCGGCCATTTCTCGGTAGCTGGTGTTGTTGCTGGTGGTGCTGTATGGTCCGGGTAGGCGGTTGGCGTCGTAGTTGTTGCCGAGTACGCTGGCGACGCCCCAGGTGAGGTTTCGTCCGTAGAGTTCGACGCCGGAGAGGAGGCGGTATACGCCGTTGAGGGCGGTGCGGTATCCGGCGGGGTCGCTGAAGAGTACCTCTTGTTTGACGTTGGTGGAGGTGTCTACTTCTAACCAGTCGCTGCAGGAGGTGGCGATGGTTTGCGCGAGGAGGAGGGCGATGATGGTGGTGGTATTTTTTTTCATGGTGTGTTGTTTTTAGAAGCTTGCGTTTAGTGTGAGTCCGAATTTACGGGCGAAGGGGTAGGATGTTCCGCGTTCCTGGCGGATGGTGGAGAGGACGGCGATGTCGTTCATGGTGAACTGGAGGCGGAGCATGCTGAGGTGGAGTTTCCGGGTGAGTTCACGGGGCATGTCGTAGCCGAGGGAGAGGGAGTTGAAGGTTAGGGTGTTGTTTTTTTGTACGAATCGCGAGGTGGGGAGGGTGAAGACGTATCGGTCTGTTATTGCCTTGAAGGGGGTGATGTCTCCGGGTTTTTTCCAGCGTTCGGTGAATGCTCTCCTGTCGGCGTTGTTTTGCTGGATGTTGGCGCTTTCGACGTTGGATACGAGGGTGGCGTTGTAGAGGTCTCCGCCGAATTCGTAGAGGAAGGTGGTGTAGAGGGTGAAGGCTTTGTAGCGGGCGTTGAGGGCGAGCGCGCCTTGGAGAGCGGGTTCGGTGTTGCCGATGATGACTTGCTGGTCGGAGCTCCAGTCGTGGGTGACGGTGCCGTCGCGTTTCATGAATAGTTCGGCGCCGTTTTCGGGGGAGATGCCGAGGGATTTCATGCCGAAGATGGCGTATTCGGATCCTCCTTCCTCGTATTTGCGGATGGGGTTGAGGTATTTTTCGTTGTAGTAGAGGTTGAGGTAGGTGTCGCGGTAGCCGCTGTAGAATTCGTCGACGCGGTCGTTGTATTGTTTGAGGGCGTCGGAGACTTTGACGATTCTGTTTTTGTTGTGCGCGCCGTTGGCGGACAGGTTGATGCTCCAGTCTTTTTGCTGCAGGAGGGCGAGGTTGAGTATGAACTCGAATCCTTTGTTGGATACTTCGCCGATGTTGTCGGTGTAGGTGGTGAAGCCGGAGGAGGAGGGTATGGATACGCTGGTGACCATGTCTTTGGTGCGTTTGTCGTACCAGGAGAGGTTTATGGTGAAGCGGTTCCAGAGGGTGAGGTCAAGGCCGAGGTTGAGGGTGTTGACGTTGTCCCAGGTTAGTTGTTCGTTTCCCATAGCGATGAGTGATCCGCCGAGTCCGGTGGTGTACCAGTCGTCCATCATGAGCTGGTAGGTGTGTCGGGCGGCGTAGGGGGAGAAGGATACGCGTCCTGTTTGGCCGTAGTTGGCCTTGAGGCGGGCGTTGGTGACGGAGGGGTGCGCTTGCATGAAGGCGTAGCGATGGAGGTTGACGCCGGCGCCGAATGACCAGAAGGGGGCGAAGCGGGATTCGCTGCCGAATTTCGAGGAGCCGTCCGCGCGGACGGAGAGGTCGAAGAGGTAGGTGTCCTTGTAGGTGTAGTTTCCCTGCAGGATGGCGCCGAAGAGGCGGGAGTGGTCGTCGCTGAAGTAGGGGGTGTTGAGTAGGCCGTTGGCGTACCTGGGGTCGTGGAACTGGGGGGATGGGAACCCGATGTAGGAGTAGTTTTCGCTTTTCGATTCGTCCTCGTTGGCGTTCATGGCGAGGTTGAGGTTGATGTTGTGGTCACGAACGTCGCGGTT
>JAIRKS010000149.1 GCA_031259905.1 Odoribacteraceae bacterium | reverse complement strand
GTCGATGTTTACCGCCGGCGCCAGCAACGGGGCGTTGGCGGGGAGGAAGCGGGCGGGATTCTTCTCCAGCTGATCGACGAAGATTCCCTCGCGGGTGATCTTGGCCTTGATATTCCGGTCGGCGCTGCAGCTGACGCCAAGCCCGACGGGGCACGAAGCGGCGTGGCGCGGCAGGCGGATGACGCGGACGTCGTGCACCCAGTGCTTCCCGCCGAATTGCGCGCCGATGCCCGTCTCGCGGCACATCTCCAGGACGCGCTCCTCCCACTCGATGTCGCGGAACGCTTGCCCGCCCTTGTTTCCCCGCGTGGGCAGGCGGTCGAGGTAGCCGGCGGAAGCCTTCTTGACGGTAGCGAGACAGGCCTCGGCGGAGGTGCCGCCGATGACGAGGGCGAGGTGGTAGGGCGGGCACGCGGAGGTGCCGAGATCCATGATCTTCTCGCGGATAAAGCGGTCGAGGGCTTCTTCCGTCAGGAGGGCTTTCGTCTGCTGGTAGAGGAAGGTTTTGTTGCCCGACCCGCCGCCTTTCGTGAGGAAGAGGAAGTCGTAGGAGTCACCCCTCGCCGCGTGGATGTCGATTTGCGCGGGGAGGTTATTGCCGGTGTTCTGCTCCTCGAACATGGTGAGGGGGACGACCTGCGAGTAACGGAGGTTGCGATCGCGGTACGTTTCGAGGATGCCCTTGCTGATGGCTTCCGCGTCGTCGATGCCGGTGTAGACATCCTCCCCTTTCCGCGCCAAGACGATGGCGGTGCCGGTATCCTGGCAGGTGGGCAGTTGTCCCTCGGCGGCGATGACCTGGTTGACGAGCATCGTGTAGGCGACGAACTTATCGTTATCGCTGGCCTCCGGGTCGTCGAGTATGCCGGCGACCCGCTCGAGGTGCGATGCCCTGAGGTAGAAGGAGACGTCGGCGATGGCCTCGCGGGCGAGGAGTTCAAGCCCCTCGCGTTCTATCCGGAGGATTTTTCTCCCGGCGCACTCTACCGTGCTGACGTGGTCGGTGGTCAGTAGCCGGTATTTCGTGTCATCGCCTTGCACGGGGAACGGTCGCTGGTAGTGGAATTCATTCATGGTAGATGGTTTTATTTAAGACGCGACGAATGTAGGATTTATTATCGAGAGTAGGAAGGGGCGCGGGGCGATGGCGCGAGATTTCCGTCACGGGACGCTTCCCGGTGGTTTTCGCTACCTTCGCGTGTCGTCGGGGAAAGCCCCGCGCGGCTCTTTATTCACGAACAAATCAAGACAGGTATGGATGCATATATTATCACGATCGGCGACGAGCTGCTGCTCGGCCAGGTACAGGACACGAACTCCCGGTTTATCGCCGGACGGCTGACGCGGGCGGGACTGGAAGTGGTGGAGACGCGCTCCATCCCGGATCGCGCGGGACGCATCGCGGAGGTGCTGGACGAGGCGTTGGCACGGGCGGGGGTAGTCGTGATGACGGGCGGGCTTGGCCCGACGCGTGACGACGTGACGAAGCGGGTGCTGGCAGGGTATTTCCATTCCCGGTTAGTGGAAGACACGGCGGTACTCACGTGGGTCGAGGAGTTGACGGGACAACGCGGCGGGGAGATGAACGAGGGGAACAGGGGGCAGGCGCTGCTGCCGGAGGGATGCCGGGTGCTGCATAACCCGCGAGGCACGGCGCCGGGGATGTGGTTCGAGAGAGAGGGAAAGGTAGTGGTAGCACTGCCGGGCGTCCCCTTCGAGATGGAATACCTGATGGATCACGAGGTCGTCCCGGCGTTACGGGAGTTGTTTCCCGACGCGATGCTGGATTACCGCGTGGTGAAGGTATACGGGATAGCCGAGTCTGCGCTATCGTCGCGCCTGTCGGGATTCGAGGATCGCCTGCCGCCGTCGCTGGGCCTCGCTTACCTGCCTTCTCCCGGCCTGGTGAAGCTACGGCTAACGGCCCGCGGGGAGGGAATCGGGCTGCTGGACGGCTGGCTGGACGGGTTGACGGGAGAGCTTTCCGGGACACGGTTCACGGTAGGAGAAGAGTCCGGTGCGGCGCGGGAGCTGGGGGAATGGCTATCGCGCGCCGGGGAGAACCTGTCGGTAGCGGAGAGTTGCACGGGCGGTGAGGTGGCGCGGGAGATCACGCTCGTCCCCGGCGCCTCGGCCTACTTCAAGGGAGGCGTGGTAGCGTACAGCAACGAGGTCAAGGCGACATTACTGGGAGTATCGCGGGAATCTCTCGCGCGCCACGGGGCGGTAAGCGAGGCGGTAGTGACGGAAATGGCCGATGGCGTTCGCCGGTTAACCGGCACGGGCTACGCGGTAGCCATCTCCGGCATCGCCGGTCCGGGCGGCGGGTCGCCGGAAAAGCCCGTGGGGACGGTCTGGATCGCCGTCGCCACGCCGCGCGGCACGGTCGCCCGCGTGTTTCACTTCCCCTTCACGCGGGAACGCAACGTCGCCCGCGCCGCGATGAAGGCCATCGAGATGGCGATCGACGCGGTGAGGGAATCAGTGGTTGAGGCGGGAATGCCCGCGGCTATACGTGAAGTAGATGACGAGGCCGATGGCCATCCAGATAACTAACCGGTACCAGCTAATCGTCGGCAGGGAGTACATCAATGCCAGGCTGACGAGTGCACCGGCCGCGGGGATAAAGGGCACGAAGGGAGTCTTGAACTTCCGCGGTATATCGGGGCGTCGCGCCCGGAGGATGATGATCCCGACGGAGACGAGGGTGAACGCCAGCAGCGTGCCCATGCTGACCATGTGCCCCAGGTCGCTGATCGGGACAAGCCCGGCGAGGAGGGCGACAAAAATCATGAAGAACAAGTTGGTTTTCCAGGGTGTCTTGAACGCGGGATGAATATCGCTGAAGAAGCGGGGAAGCAGCCCGTCCTTGCTCATCGAGTAGAAGACGCGGCTCTGCCCGAGCAGCATGACGAGGATAACGGAGGTGAACCCGCAGACGATGGCCAGGATCAGGAGGAACTCGATGCTCGTGTACCCCGTCACGGAAAAAGCCCTGGCGACGGGGCTGGCGTCGCCGGCGAACTCCTTGTAGGAGACCATGCCGGTCATGACGTAAGCGAAAAGGACGTACAGGACGGTGCACGCGAGGAGCGCGCCGATGATCCCCCTGGGCATGGACTTCTTCGGGTTGACGGTCTCCTGCGCGGCCGTCGACACGGCGTCGAAGCCAATGAAGGCGAAGAAGACGACGGCCGCGCCCATCGCGATACCGGAGAGGCCGAAGTGCCCGAATTCCCCCTCGTTTTCAGGGATGAAGGGGACGTGGTTGCCCGGGTCGATGAAGCTCCACCCCAGGATGATAAAGACGGCGACGACGGCGATCTTGAGCACCACCAGTATGTTGTTGAAGCGCGAAGAGCCGCGGGTGCCGCGGATCAGCACCATAGAGATCGCGCAGATGATGAACACGGCGGGCAGGTTGACGATTCCCCCCGCCTCGAAGGGCGACCGGACGAGGGCCTCCGGGAGGGTTAACCCTACCTGTTGCAGGAGCTTGACGAAGTATTGCGACCAGCTGACCCCGACGGTGGCCGCGCCGAGGGAGTATTCCAGGACGAGGTCCCAGCCGATGATCCACGCCATGAACTCCCCGAACGTCGCGTAAGAATAGGTGTAAGCGCTGCCGGCCACCGGGATCATCGACGCGAACTCGGCGTAGCAGAGCGCCGAGAAGAGGCACGCGACCCCGGCCACGACGAACGACAGGATCACCGCCGGTCCCGCGTGCTCGGCGGCCGCTATGCCGGTCAGCGAGAAGAGGCCCGCGCCGATGATCGCCCCGATCCCCAGCGCGACGAGCGACCACGTGGTGAGCACTTTTTTTAACTCCTGGTTTTTCCCGTGTCCTTTCGATTCGCTCACGAGTTGTTCAACTGATTTCGTTTTCCACAGGTTTGACATGATGTAACGTTATTTATGTTTAAGCTTGTATTATCACCGGCAAACATAATCATAACACGCGTGAATCGCAAGGGACCGCACGGTGTTATCCAACGCGATCCCGCCGTCCTCCACGCCCCTTCCCGGGAAACCGGGTTTCACCGGGGACCGCTTGCAAGCCACCCTCTCCCTTTTCCGGTCGCCCTCT
>JAIRKS010000071.1 GCA_031259905.1 Odoribacteraceae bacterium | reverse complement strand
GGGGAATCACTTCTCGTTCGGGGTGTCGTCTCCGCGCAACGGGAGCAATCACTTTTCGTTCGCGGTGTCGTCACCGCGCAACGGGAGCAATCACTTCTCGTTCGGGGTATCGTCGCGGCGCGACAGGGGAGTTGAATTTTCATTTCGACCGTCGCGCCCGCGCAATAGGGAAGTTTGATTTTGATTCATGGTTTCGCGCCCGCGCAACGGGGCAGTTCACTTTTGATTCATGGTTTCGCGCCTGCGCGACGGGGCAAATCATTTTTCATTCATGGTTTCGCGCCCGCGCAACGGGGCGGTTCATTTTTGATTCATGGTTTCGCGCACGCGCAATAGGGCAAATCATTTTCGATTCATGGTTTCGCGCACGCGCAACGGAGCAGTTCACTTTTGATTCTGGGTTTCGCGCCTGCGCGATACCATGAATCAAAATGAATCTCCCCTTTTGCGCGGAGACGACGCCCCAAACGATTTTTTCACCCCATTGTCGCCGCGCAACGGCACGAAAAAAAAATTTCAGCGCTTCGCGCACGCGCAATGACGACGAAACTTTTCGCGGTGCGTTGCGCGCGCGATCTAACGAGGCAGGGGGAAAATGTTTCCCCCCTGCACCCCCTCCAGCCCGTAGCACGGGCAGGCATTAAGCCGGACGCGACCTAACTAGGCAGGAGGGGAAGTGTTTCCCCCCCTGCACCCCCTTCCAGCCCGTAGCACGGGCGGGCATTAAAGCTGGCCGGGACGTGACGGGGGGACGTGATGAGCGGAAATCAAGCTTCCGTCAGGGAGACAACAGGCGGGAGGAATACTTGCAGCTCCTGCAAGTACTCCTCCCGCCTGTTGCCTCCCTGACGGAAGCTACATCGTCCGTACTTCAAGTATCCCTCGTCACGTCCGGCCAGCTTAATGCCCGCCCGTGCTACGGGCTGGAGGGGGTGCAGGGGGAAACCATTTTCCCCCTGCCTTGTCAGGTCGCGTCCAGCTTTAATTCCTGCCCGTGTTAGCGGAACATGTTGAGGAACGGGTCCCCGTACTGCGCGGCATTCACGAGGAACGAGATAAGATTATTCACCACCTTCCACTTATCCCCTCCCACGGTAAACGAGTCACGATAATAAGCAAAGATATCCAAGTCGCCGATATACAAAATCCGCAACACGGGATCGATAGCCACCTCCGGATAACGGCTATCACCGTGCATCAAAATCGGCACCGTCGTGGAAGGCCAGGAATACAGCGCGCGATCAATATTATCCGTGGCGAAGGAAATATAGAAATTCCCCACCGTGCCGAACGGCCCGTTAATGAAAATATAATCCCAGAGGCGACGGGCGGCAGTACCCTCCCCCGGGGGTTCGGTGATATAACGCAGCGCGGATCCGCTGGGAGCACCCGTGGTGAACGTGGGAGAAAAGAGATTAAGCAACGCCAGACGATCCGAGGGAGAGTTCACGTCATCATCAATAACGACGAGGAAATTCGCGTGATGCGTGCCCATCCACGTCTTCACGGCCGTTCGGGCGGCAGCGGATATCGAGTAGACGTTCGCGTTATAGACGGTAGCGGTAGAGGCGACGGTCTCTCCCGTCGTGAAGGTAAGGTTCCCGGCCGTGGGCACGAAGCCCGAAGGACTGAAAGACGTGGTGGCGCGCATATTGGCCATAAAGGCGTCGAAGTACAGGGAATTCGACGCGTTGTAGGACATACTGCCATACCCACCAGTGGCACGACTCTGTATGATAAGCGGACGCCACGGCCACGTGGACTGCTCGAAGGAGATCGAGCGGGAGAAGCCGGTAGTGCCGACGATAGAAACCTCTATCGTGGCGACGGGAGTCACGCGGGCAAACTCTATCGGCGACTGCGGGAAAGTCACGACGATCGGCGTGTTGATCGCCCCGGTGGCGGTCGTCTCCCCCGGTATACCGAAATACGCCTGGTGTCCGGCAGTAGAGGTGTGGACAGAAGCGCTCCACTCGCTACCGCTCCACGCCGGGGAGAGCGTCACGCTCACCTGCTGCTCGCCACCCGCTGACGGCACGGCGCCCCCGGCGGAGTAGATAGACAACGTGAAGACACCCTGCGAGACGGAGATCGTCTGCTTGGCGGCGGGGGCCGTGCGCAGGTAGACGTCCACGATGCCGGTGCTCACGGTGTTCACGGTATTCACGCCCGTGGCGGTGACGGAGAAATATCCCTTGCCGGCGTGATAGGTAGCCCCTTCGGGCAATTGAGTTCCCGTCTCGTCGTAATAGCTTACCTTGAAGCGGGGATTACTCGACACGGCCTCCCATTCGAGACCGCTGCCGCCGGGGTCAACCTCGTACTTCTCCCGTCCCATGACGAGCGTGCCAAGAGCGTCGAAGCGGATCTGCTCCGTCGGGGAGATGGGAGGATTGATCGTGAAGTTCACGGGAGCATCCTGCGAGATGACAATCACCTGGTGCACCTCGTGGTCGTCATCCAGGAAGACGGAGACGAAGGCATGACGGGAGTCGTCGGGGTTGGGATTCGTCCCGGTGGTCGTGATGGTGAACCCTTCCCCGGAGGCGCGGTGGTACAACTCTGTCGAGGCCAGCCCGGAGGAGCGGTAATGGAAGGTGAAGCCCTCGCCGTAGATCTTTGCCGACCACGGGCCGGAGCTGGTGACGCGCACGTTCCCCTCCATCTGGTAGACGCCGTTGCCGGGGAACGGCGGGAGATCGTAGCGGCTGAGGTCGAGGAACGTCTCGGAGGCGGGGCGCTGGTGTATGTTGACGAGCGCCTTGAGCGTGCCGAGGCGCAGCTCGACGTACCCCTCGCGCGCTTCCGTCGTGGCGGTGACGGTGACAACGAGGGTATGCCCTTCGAGCGTCGCGGTGATGCCCTCGGGGAGGATGACCCTGGCCAGCTCGAGGGTGGCGGTGCCGCGCGTGTAGACGGAGTAGGCGCGCTCCTCGGCGGCGGGAGTGAAGACGATGTCGTTGGTGGGGACGGCGAGGACGTTATCCCCGTCGGAGAGGAGCGTGCCCTGCTCGTCGACGTTCCACTCGTTGACGGTCACGTCGAGGAGGAAGTTGGCGGCAGTGTAAGCGTCGATCTCGCTCGCCTCTCCCGGCCCGCCGACGTTCTTGATGCGCAGGCGGTACGCGCCGTTGCGCGCCAGCTGTTGGCCGATCCCGGCGACGATGTTGAGGTTGACGCGGTAGTAGTGCACCTGCCCGTCGTGCTCGAGCCCGAGGACGAGGCACGTGGTGCGCTCGTCGTTCTTCTCGTTGACGGCGGAGAGATTCTCGAAGGCGTAGAGGCCGGCGGTGATCTCGTTACCGGTCGCGGGCACGCCGTAGAAGCGTTTCAGCAGCGGGAGGTCGAAGAGGTTCATCACGTTCTCCCACGCGGGCGTCCGCGGGTAGACGTTCCACAGGGAGGCGGAGACCAGCTCGTAGCCGACCGCCTCGTTGATGACGCTGATGCGGAAGACGGAACGGCGCAGCTCCACGGAGACCTCCTCCTGGCGCGCGAGCCGCTTGACGCGGGCGTTCATCGGCAGGTTGGTGGGCTGTATGACGCGCGTGTCGTCCGTCTCGTCGCTCGCCCCGTTGATCACGAGAAAAGCGCCGTCGAGCACCTCGCTCTCCCGCTTCCCGATCATCGCGGCGATCCAGTCGTCGACGTCCCGCGCGCCGATGTATTCCCCGATGTTGGCGACCACGAGGAGGGAGTAGTCGGCGTCGGGGATGAAGGTCTGTCCCTGGTCGTGCGGGTCTTTCACGACGGTGATGTCCCCGAAGGCTACCCGCACCTGCTCCCTGGAGGATAGCGGGGGATCGAGGAGGCCGTGAAGATCGTCGTTGTCGGGGTCATCGTCGTCGGCGTTGCGCGCCTCGTAGTAGCCGAGGAACTTGCCGCTGCCGTCTCCCGATTCCTCGAAGAAGAGGACGTGCAGGCTGTTAACCTGGTCCTCGCCCGCTTCCAGCGGGATGGAGGAGCGCGTCGCGTCAGCGTCGGCGACGCTGAGGGTGAGCGTGAATTCCCCGGCGGCTTTCGACCGCTCCAGGGACCACTCCCGCTGGCAGCTCGCGAGGGACAGGAACATCGCCGCGAGAAGAAGGGTATTTATGGTTGTCTTCATATCTTTTCTTGTTTTGGTTCCGCGCGGCTACTTGAAGTCCGATAGGAAGTACTCCCCGTACTGCGCCGCGTTGATGATAAAGGCAATGATGTTCCTCATGAAACGATGCTCGTCGGTGTTCATCGACGCATCAGGATTCTGGATTGTCCCGAATACTTCAATGTTCCCGATGAAGAGGAGGCGTTTGACCGGGTCAATGGCGATCTCGGTGCGCCCGTCGGGATAGTTGAGCAAGGATACCGTTGTCGAGGGTTTGTTGCTCCCCAAGACCCCGATGTAGCTATCGTTACTGATGATGGAGATATTTCCGGGGGTAACCGGCCCGAACGGGCCGTTGACCATGACGTAGTCCCATACCTTCCGGGCGCTTGTCCCCTCGACAGGCGCCGCTACCGCGGTTCTCCTCGCGGTATTCGCGGAAGGATTGTCGTAACAGTCGACACCTAACACGGAACTAACCATTGACTTGCGCTGGCTAGCGTCCGGGTGATCGTCTCCAAGCAGGATCATGAAGTTGGCGGGCTGGTTGTACATGGCCGACACGTTCTGGTTCAACCAGGTCGTGATGGTGGATATGCTACTCGAGTAACTGGAAGTCGACAAATTCATGTTGATGATCCCTCCCGCGAGCGTCGCGAGGTACGAGTAGCCCGTGTTCATGGTGATCAGTTCTTTGGTTCGCACCGTACCGGTGGGCGAATACGAGTCGAAGTATATATTGTTGATGGCATAGTAGAAGTGGTTGAAGTGGTCGAATTTAGTGACACTGCTAGCAGGGGGAGTAAGGTTCCCGTCATCACTAGTATGATACGACTGGATATTTATCGCCCTCCACGCTGCCGCACTTTGCTGTACGGTGAGGTCTTCCGAGATACCCGCGGCGGCGATGGTGACAGTGATATCCGTCGACGCGCCATCGTGCATGTACGTGACGGGCAACTTCGGGTAAGAGAGCGTCATCGTCTGCGACATGCTGCCGGAAGCAGTGTTGGTTCCCACGATGGTGCCGAAATACGCGGCACTGCGGGTACTCGACGTTATCTCCGCTTCCCACGCGGCACCTGTCAACGCCGGGGAGAGCGATACGTTGATCGTCCTTGTATCGCCCATAGCCGTGACGGTGGTCGGGAAGTTAGGCAACGTAAGCGTGAACTTCCCCTGTGTAAGCGGAATGGTCTGCCTGGAGTCCTGGTTATCCAGCAAGGCGACCTCCACGTTGGTGCTGATCTCGACGCCCGTCGTGTTGATCGTCGGCACGATGTCGAAGTAGCCGGTACCGAAACCGGAAGTGGCTCCCGACTGTAGCGTGCCGTCCTTGTCGTAGTAGCGCACGACGAACCTGTCGGCATACTCGTACGGGATCGAGGCCTGCCACTCCTCGTCATCCTGCCCGTCAATGACCACGTTGAATTTCTCCCGGCCGGACGTGCGCGTCCCCGCGGCGTCGAACGCGAGGCTCTCTCCTCCGGTCAACACCGGGGAGAAGTTGTAGGAAGTGCGCCCGTTCTGCGATAGGACGAGCACCTGGTGCACGTCCGGGTCCTCGTCCAGGTAAACCGAGACGAAGGCGTAACGCGGGTCAGTGGTGGGATTCGTCCCCAGCGTGGTGATCATGAAGGTCTCCCCCGTGGGGTAGTGCGATAGCTCCACCGGGCTTTCGGCCGCGCTGCCGCGGAACTGGAAGGTGAAGCCCGCCCCGTGGATCTTCGCCGACCAGGGGCCGGAGCTGGAGACCTGCACGTCGCCCTCCATCTGGTACACCCCGTTGCCGGGGAAGGGAGGCACGTCGTAGCGGCTCAAGTCGATGTACTTGTCGAGATTCCCGGTCTGCTTGATGGAGACGAGCACCTTCAGGTCTCCCATCCGCAGCTCGATGTATCCCTCGCGTTCCTCTTCGTTCGCGGTGACGGCGACGGTGAGGGTGTGCCCGTCGAGGTTCGCGGTGATCCCCGCGGGTAGCCTCGACTGCGACATCTCGAGTGTCCCCGGCCCCGACGTGTAGATCGAGTAGCTCCGTGACTCGGCCACCGGGGTGAAGACGATCACGCGCGTGGGGACGGCCAGCACGTTGTTGCCGTCGGAGAGGATGCCGCCCTGGTCGTCCAGATTCCACTCGTTGACCGTCACGTCGAGCAGGAACTCCTGGCTCGTGTACGCGTCCAGCTCGCAAAGCTCTCCCGGCCCGTGAATGCCTTTCACGTTAAGACGGTAGACGTTGTTCCGCTGCAGGCGCTGGCCGACGTCGGTAACGTTGATGTTGGCGCGGTAGTAATAGATGTCGTCGCCCGGATCCTGCTGGAAGCCGAGGATGAGACAGGTGGTCACCTCGTCGGCGGGTGCGCTCGCCGACGTGCCGTTTTCGAGGGCGTACAACTTGCCGATGATCTCCGGGGTTGTCGTCGTCACGCCGTACAGGCGTTTCAGGCGCGACGCCTTGTAGTCGGTGAGCACGTTTTCCCACGCGGGGCTTGTCGGGTAGGCATTCCATATCGAGGCCGAGACGAGCTTGTAGCCGGCGGGCACCTCGCTCCGCACGTCCACGCGACACACGGATCGCCGCAGCTCGACGCTTACCGTGTTCTGCCCGGCGTTCCGCTTCACGCGCGCGCTCATCGGGAGGTTGTCCCCCTGTATGGTGTGGCCGTTGTCCTGCTCGTCCGCCGCCCCGCGCACCTTGAGGAGGCACGTGGCCAGTACGAGGTTCTCGCTCTTGCCCTGCATGTCCGAGATCCACGCGAGGGCGTCCATCCCCTCGTCCAGGAAGCCGTCCACGTTCGCCGCGATGAGCAACGAGTAGGTGCCGTCGGGGGTGAAGGTGACGGGAGGCTCCACCGCGGGGTCTTCCGTCACCGTGATGTCCTTGAAGTCCACGCGTATCTGTCCGCTCGCGGAGAGGGGTACGGGTTCGCCGTCGTCGTCCGTCGTGGGCACCTGGTAGTAGCCGAGGAAATTACCCGTGCCTCCCGTGGTCTCCTGGAAGAAGAGGACGTAGAGGCTGTTGACCTGGTCCTCGCCTGCCTCCGCCGGGATCGTGCCGTAGGTGCTGACGCGGGACTGCGGGATCACGTAGTCCAGCACGAAGCCTCCGCGGGGAAGCTCCCCGCCGGGGGCCGCGACCTCGCCGCGCTGGCAGGTCACGAGAAGTAGCCACCCGGTTAAAAGTGTAAGGAACTTTTTCATCACGCTGTTGTTTTTCGATTTGATCATCCGTCTCGTTTATCTGAAATCCTTCAGGAAGACGTCACCGTACTGCGCCGCGTTGACGATATAGGCCAGAAGGTTGTGCAGGAACTTCCAGTTGTCGCTGCCTGCCGGGAAACGGTTGTCCACGCCGGAGAACATGTCCATGTTACCGATGAAGATCAGGTTCTGCACCGGGTCGATGGCCAGCTGTATGTGCCAGGAGCCGCTCGCGCGCCCGACGGCGAGTAGCGCGACCAAGGAGGAGGGATAGTTGGCTACCGTATTGTCTATCGCACCGTCAACCATGTCGTACCTGGGAGTCAGGTCGACGTTGTCGAAATTTACCGCGCCAAAAGGCCCGTCGCCCCCTACCAGGTATTTCAATAGCTTCTCCTTACTGCTTCCGTTCCCCCCGCTGGGAGTGCGGGACACTCTGGCGCCCCAGTCGCTACTGCTAATTCCCGGATCGTATAGCCGAAAGTTAGTGCTACTGTAAATGGTACGGAGTAGATTCTGGTTGTCGCCGCTCCCCAGGTCGAGCAGGAAGATGAGCATGTTCCCCTGGTGTACCTTCCTCCACGCGATGGCACTGTTGCGCTGCGACGAGTTGAGGCCGCTATTGATAAGCAGGATGGACGAGTTGTTCGATACCGTGGCGTTCTGCGGCCACGAGATGAGGCTTCCCGATGCCGTCCGCACCGTCCCGCTGGGACCGAAGTAAGTCTTCTCCCGCAAACCGTTGCTTACCGCGCTGAAGTAGTTGTAGGCTGACCCCGTGACGTCCGCGCGCCCGTAGGTGGAATGGGCCGTTTGCAGCGTTATCGCGCGCGGCTGGTAGGATTGCTGGCTGACGACCAGCGTGGCCGTTAACCACGGGTAGTCCTCCATCTGCACGGTGACGGTGGCCTGCGGGACGATGAACGGTAGCTCCAGCTTCGGGAAGGTGACGGCAAACGTGCCGTCTAACGCCTGACCGGTAATCGAGGTGATAGCAGGCTCCGTCGAACTCAACGAGGCCAGGTGCTCGGTGGTGGAGTTGACGAGGGTCGCCTTCCACGTTTTACCCGTCGCGGAGGAGTGCACCGTGATGTCGCGCGTCGTCCCTCCCGCGACAAGCAGCGGGGTGACGGAATGTGGCGTGATCGACATCACGTGCTTTGCCTGCGTGAGCCGGATCTCGAACGTCTGGGGGCCTAACTCGATTGTCGCCACAGCGCTCAACTCTTTGTCCTGCGCGTTGTCCGCGGCCTTGATGGTGAAGGTGCCGTTACCGGTATGAGGCGAGGTGAAGGTTCCCGTGCCCGCCTGATCCCGTATCTCGAATGCGGACGCGTCATCGCCGGAGATGGTCACGCTCCATTCCTCGGTCGACTCGCTCGTCGTTACCGTGAAATGATCCAGGTTCGAGGCTCCCGGCAGCGGTGCGCCGAGAGCGTCAAATTGCAGTTGTTTTTGCTGGCTGCCCATCGCGAATCCTCCCGTCGGCTTCTGGGTAAGCATGAGTACTTTCCTGACGGTGGGGTCCGAGTCTAACTGGACAAGCAGGAAGGAGACAACTTCCGTCGCCACGCTCCCGACTTGATACTCGTTCTTGCCGGTGGCGGAGATCGTGAAGCTGCCGCCGCTATTCCCGGCTGTCGTTATCGTCGTGCTCGTCGTGGCGCCGAAAGCGAACACCGGTCTCCCGCTAGCGAAGGCATAGCTCACGTTGTAGAGTTCAGCCGTCCAGGGGCCGGAACTGTTCACCCGTATGACCTCGCTCGTGCTGGCCGCGTTCCCGGGAAAGACGGGGATGGAGGTGACGCTTAACTCTATGTATGTCGTCACGGCGGCCTCCTGGTTCACGTTGATGATTCCCCTCAGGCTGCCGAACGCGAGTTCGACGTATCCACTACGGAGTTCAGACGTTCCGTTCCCGGCGGTGATGGTTAACACGTCGCCGTCCAGGGTCGCAGTGATGCCGGTGGGTAACGTGCTGCCCGATATGGAGAGGGTGCCCAGTCCCTGCGTGTGTACCTTGTACTCGCGTGTCTCCGCGAGAGGGGTGAAGGATACCAGCGAGGTGGGCAGTATCAGGACACTCTCCCCGTTGTAGAGCATCTCCCCGTTTTGCCCCATGTTCCACGTGTTGATGATCGTCTCGAGGAGTACCTCCTCGCTCTTGTACGCCTCCTCTTCCGACGCGGCACCGTGAGCGTTGACCCGCTGGATCGAAACGCTGTATACGTTGTTCCGCTTGAGCTGTTGAGGGGTCTCGTATGCGTTGATGTTTTGCCGGTAATAATAGGTGACATCGTCGTCTACATCCATCAAGCCGATAATCAGGCAGGTGGTCTCGTTATCGTTGACCACCGGGTTTGTCACGTAGTTCTCGAAGGCATATAAACCACCATACGATGATCTTATGTCTGTATACACTCCATAGAAACGTCGCAGGCGCATGTCGGAATACTCGAAATCTTTCCGCTCCCATATCGAGGTCTCCGGGTAGGCGTTCCAGATCGATACCGACTGTATTTCGTAATCATGACCGTGAAGTTCCACGTCAAAACGGGAAACCAGACGATTCAAGGCTACTCTCACGTTCGGCTGCCCTACCTCCTTCGTGACACGGGCGCTCATCAGTAGGTTATTTTGCGTGAAGGGCGAGGTTCCATAGCCTGAGGCGACCCCGCTACTCCGGGTCTCGGAAGAGTTCCGGATCACTTCCTCCTCGGTGAAGGAGGTGAAGGAAGACAACCAGTCAGCGACAGTGGTTCCCCATATCGTTTTATCCGCGTCGTTGGGATCTATTACGTTCGCGATGACCAGTATCGAGTAGGCGGTTGATTTGTTCAGCGGGGAGGCGTTGTCGAACTTGATGTTAAATGT